>SHZL01000201.1 GCA_009692275.1 Lysobacterales bacterium
CCGCAAAATATCGTGATTGGCGGCGCCGCTGGCGCAGCGCCGCCAGTACTGGGTTGGACCGCTGTCACAGGCAGTGTTGACCCTGGAGCAATGTTACTGTTTCTCATCATATTTGTATGGACGCCACCACATTTCTGGGCGCTGGCAATTCACCGCAGGCTGGATTACGCAGCGGTCGACATCCCGATGTTGCCGGTCACCCACGGTGTCGAATTTACCCGCTGGCATATTCTTTTTTATACTGTGTTACTGGTGATCGTGACCACCCTGCCCTATTTGACCGGCATGAGTGGATTGTTGTACCTGGCCGGAGTGAGCGTGCTTAACGCCGGTTTCCTGTGGTATGCAACACGGATGGTAGTGGATAGGGATATGAGCGCCACCGATGTGCTTCCGATGGATACCTTCAACTACTCGGTCGTATACCTGATGTTATTGTTCGTATTCCTGCTTGCGGACCACTACCTGCAAAATTTTGTTTGATGGTTTTCCGGTCAGCGTAGTGCGCACTAACCTGATTTTCCAGAAATGACACCCGGAGTCACGCTTTGAAAAAACACGAACGACAAGCTGCAATTCCTGATTCACCTTTGAGAAAACTGGAGGACCACGGCGAATTTGTCACCCGGCACGTCGGCCCGAGGGAGGAGGACATCCGGCATATGCTGGCAACGGTAGGGGCACAATCGCTGGAACATTTGATCGAAACTACTTTGCCACCCGTTATACAGCTACAGGAGCCACTGGACCTGCCGCGTGCAAGGAATGAAACAGAGACCCTGCAGCGGTTGCGAGAGATGGCGTCACAAAACCGGGTGATGCACAGCATGATAGGTATGGGCTATCACGAAACCGTGCTGCCTTCGGTAATCCTGCGAAACGTTCTTGAAAACCCCGGTTGGTACACGGCCTATACTCCCTACCAGGCTGAAATTTCCCAGGGCCGGCTGGAAGCGTTGTTGAATTTCCAGCAGATGATATGTGATCTGACGGGCATGCCTATAGCCAATGCGTCCCTTCTTGATGAAGCAACTGCAGCAGCCGAAGCCATGTCCATGCTGCAACGAGTCAACCGAAAGTCCAAGTCAAATCGGTTCCTGCTGGCATCGAATGTGTTGCCCCAGACACGCGATGTTGTGCAAAACCGTGCCAGGCAGTTCGGTATAGATGTTGTATGTGGCGAGCCCGCCATGCTACTGGCGGAAAACGAAGCATTTGGCTTGCTGTTGCAGTACCCCGGAACTGACGGAGAAATATATGACCCCAGGGAAATCATCCGGCAGGCACACGAGCAGGGGGTACTCGTTGCCGTAGCCACTGACCTGATGAGCCTTGTGTTGCTCACACCGCCAGGAGAAATGGACGCCGATGTGGTACTTGGCTCGGCGCAACGCTTCGGCGTGCCCATGTGCTACGGCGGGCCCCATGCTGCGTTTTTTGCAACCCGGGACGAACACAAGCGCGCCTTGCCCGGCCGTATTATCGGCATGTCGCAAGACACTGCGGGCCGCCCGGCAATGCGCATGGCACTGCAGACTCGCGAACAACATATACGCCGCGATAAAGCCACAAGCAACATTTGCACGGCCCAGGCCCTGCTTGCCGTAATCAGTGGCATGTATGCGCTCTGGCACGGCCGTGCCCGCCTGAAAAAAATCGCTTTGCGCATCCACAGGCTGACGAGTCTGCTGGTCCAGGGTGTTGCGCAAGCGGGTTTCAAACCCCAAGCCAGCACCTGGTTTGACACAGTGACATTTAAACTTGACGCCGGCCGTGCGGATGCCATTTATCGCAGAGCCCAGAATGCTGGCATCAATTTACGCCGGGACGGCCTGGATGTTATCGGCCTTAGCGTCAATGAAAAAACCACAAGAAGGCACGTAGAGACTCTACTGCAATCTTTTTCGGGTGAGCCCGCCCCGATCGACATGGCAGCGCTTGATCTGCGACTGGAAGATTCCTTTCTGGCCATTCCCAAAAGCCTGGTTCGCACCAGCGATTTTCTGCAACACCCGGTTTTTTACCGCTATCACTCCGAAACCGAGATGCTTCGCTACCTGAAACACCTGGAAAACAAAGACCTGTCGCTGGCCCACGCCATGATTTCATTGGGTTCCTGCACCATGAAACTCAATGCAACGACGGAAATGATTCCCATTACCTGGCCCGAGTTCAGTGATATCCACCCGTTTGCGCCTCTCGACCAGACCCGGGGATATCAGCAGCTTTTGCGCGAACTTGAAAGCATGCTGGTTGTGTGCACAGGCTACGATGCTGTCTCTCTGCAACCCAACGCCGGTTCCCAGGGAGAGTATGCGGGCCTGCTGGCTATCAAGCTTTACCACGAATCCCGCGGTAACAAGCAACGCAATATCTGCCTCATACCATCATCAGCCCATGGCACCAATCCGGCCAGCGCAGCGATGGCCGGAATGAGCATCGTTGTCATCAAGTGCGACACCAAGGGAAATGTCGATTTGAATGATTTGAGGGAAAAAGCCAGGACCAACTCAGAAAGCCTCTCGGCATTGATGATTACTTACCCTTCTACCCATGGCGTATTCGAAGAAAACATCAGCGAAATTTGCGACATCGTCCATGAATTCGGTGGCCAGGTGTATCTCGATGGCGCGAACATGAATGCCCTGGTTGGTTGTGCGGCCCCGGGCAAATTTGGCGCTGATGTCTCCCACCTGAATCTGCATAAGACGTTTTGTATACCGCACGGCGGAGGAGGGCCGGGCGTGGGTCCCATCTGTGTCGGCAAGCACCTGGAACCGTTCCTCCCCGGGCATAGCGTGGTGGATATGGCGGGGGACTTTGCCGGCAACCCCGCAGTCTCTGCCGCGCCCTGGGGCAGTGCGGGTATTTTGCCCATTTCCTGGGCTTACATTGCCATGATGGGTCGGGACGGACTAACGCGGGCAACGCAGGTGGCCATTCTCAGCGCCAACTATATTGCCAAACGGTTATCAACTGCCTTCCCGGTGTTGTACACAGGCCGCAACGGCAGGGTAGCGCATGAATGCATTATTGATCTGAGACCCTTCAAGGAAACCTGCGGTGTCACTGAGGAAGACGTTGCGAAACGGCTGATTGATTACGGTTTCCATTCACCCACCATGTCGTTCCCGGTTCCAGGTACGCTCATGATAGAACCAACAGAAAGCGAATCGCTGGCTGAAATTGAACGATTTATTGAAGCGATGCTGAGTATTCGTGAAGAAATCAGGGCAATCGAGTCCGGGCAGTCAGACCCGCAAGACAATCCCCTGAAGAACGCACCCCACACGGTCGAGGACATTGCCGGCGAGTGGAATCATGCTTACGACAGGCACCGGGCAGTTTACCCGGTTAGCGGATTGATTGGCCGCAAGTTCTGGCCAGCAGTTGGCCGCATCGACAACGCACATGGCGATCGAAACCTGGTGTGCACTTGCCCACCCATGGACGTGTGGATGGCCATGCAATAAAGGCGGTCAATCTCGAATGTGAGAGACCCCTCAGGAGGCCAGGAATAACTCTTCTGCCGGGATGCGGCGATTGTAGTGAGATGCCATCACCCGGCCGTATGCTCCTGTATTGGCAATCAGGAGAACATCCCCTTCACAGGTGGGAGGGAGTAAGCGGCTTTCCCCGAGGACATCCCCCGACTCGCATATCGGGCCGACGATTCGGCAGGGGACAGTCGACGGGCTATCAAGCCTGCTGAGATTAACGATATCGTGATAGGAGCCATACAGGGCGGGACGAATCAAGGAATTCATGCCAGTGGCAATCCCTACATAATGGTAATTGCCCTTATCCTTTAATTGAGTTACGCGAGCCAGCAGCACACCACTATTAGCGACCAGGTACCGGCCGGGCTCAAGCCACAGCTGGATTTCTGCCTCACCCAAGCTTGCATGCAACAGTTTATCCAGCTCTGCAAGATCGAGCCGCGACTGCTCGGGGCGGTCAGGAACACCGAGGCCACCACCGAGATTCAGGACCTTAACTGCCGGAAAGCGTGGTAGCACGGCCAGAAGTCGTCGCAATTGCTCTTGCCAGACGGATACGTCAGTAACGCCACTGCCGGTATGCGCATGCAATCCCGTAACGCGGATATCGTGTTTCTGCAGGTGGTCTGAAAGCTCGCCCAAATGTTCCAGGCTGATTCCAAACTTGGACTCCTTTCCGGACGTAATAACTTTGCGGTGGTGGCCGTGGCCGCTTTCCAGGTCCAGGCGCAGAAACAATTCCTTATGGGTAAATAACCCATGCCATTCACGCAGTACCCAGGAATTGTCCACAGTGACTCTTACACCAGCTTGAAATGCCTTCTCATACTCTTCACGTGGTGCAAAATTTGGTGTAAACAGAATTTCCGCGGGCTGGCCCCCGGGAACTGTTTCCAATACATGTTCGACCTCGGCAATGGAAACACACTCAAACCCCAATCCTTCCTGTGCCATTACCTGCAAAATGCGCGGATGGTCATTGGCTTTCACGGAATAAAGTACTCGATGGACCGTGCGCAACGCATTCAGGCGCTGCGCCGCTTTGCGAATAATGTTCAGGTCGTAGACGTAGGCGCATTCACGTTGACCCAATATTTCAAGCAGATCCGGTGCACGCGCGTGCCACCACTCGGGACTGCCACGTGCAGTACCTGCGGTTCTATTCATTTCAGACCAGCTGGGACCAAATTCAGCCCTGTTGTCTGCCTGGGATGAAATGAGGGTCTGGTGCAGTTTACGCACCAGGCTGTCTGCGTGCTCCGAATCAACGACCAGGGTGAGGTTCAGGTCATTTGCCGACTGGGTAACCAGGTGAACATGACGGTCCTGGAACAGGTCAAGCGCACTTGAAAGCTTTCCCAGAATTGTACGTATGGCATTGCCTACCATGCTTATGGAAACACAATCCGTTTTTACTTCGACCTGGCACAAGCCAGAAAGATCATCAATGAAACGAATGAATCGTGAACCGTCAGCATCAACTGCGGACTCCGGGTCCAGCGTGATCGTTACAGTAGATTCTGAAGTAGAAATCAGGTCCACCGAATAATTGTGTTCCTTGAAAACAGCAAACGCATCTGCAAGGAACCCTGCCTGGCGCCACATCGCAGGGTCCTCCATTGTTACCAGGATAATTCCTTTACGGCTGACAACTCCCTTGACTTGAGCCTGGGATGCACTATCGCCCATGCCGATTCGGGTTCCGGGAAAGTCTGGATGCCGCGTATCTTTGATCCAGATCGGAATGCCATGCCTGCGAGCAGGTTG
>SHZL01000202.1 GCA_009692275.1 Lysobacterales bacterium
CATCAGCCGGCAAGCGCTCAACCGACATCTCAACCGCCTCATCGACGCAGGCAAGGTCGTTCGCACCGGCGCAACCAGAAATGCTCGTTACTCACTGCCGGGACATCTGCCCCCGCCAAAACAATACGGCGGCGAGTTCTTTACTGAAGGCCTGGACGAGAACCAGGTGTTTCAACGTCTCGCACTCAGTCAGAACCTTTCCCATTCGCTGAATCCCAATGCGGAAACAGTGTTCCAGTACGTGTTCACCGAGCTGCTGAACAATGCAATTGATCACTCTGAATCCAGGAAAGTTCGTGTATCAGCGGTTCTGGACGCACGAACCGTCAAGGCCGACATCAGTGACAATGGCATCGGAATCTTCTCATCCATCGCTCAAAAACTGGGGTTTCCCGATGAACACGATGCCCTGCTCCAGCTGGTTAAGGGCAAGACCACCACGATGCCCGAAGCACATTCAGGCGAGGGGATTTTCTTTTCGTCAAAAGCCGCTTCTGTTCTGGTCATTCGTTCTCATCGAATACAAGTTGAGTGGAACAAAAAATTAAAGGACGTATTCGTTTCTAACCGCCGCCATGTGAAAGGAACCCACGTTCAAATCGAAGTGCGCCGCGATTCCAGGACCAGACTCGAGGACATTTTCAACGAATTTGCCCCGCAGGAATTTGATTTCCAGTTCTCCAAAAGCAGAGTTCATGTGAAGCTGTTGGGCAATAAATACATTTCCCGTTCGGAAGCCCGCCGTCTCATAGTGAACCTGGAAAAATTCAAACTCATAGAACTGGATTTCAAGAAGGTCGAAAGTGTCGGCCAGGGTTTCGCAGACGAAGTGTTCCGGGTGTTCACCGTCAGCCATCCGGATACCGTCGTCCAGGCGGTGAATACCAGTCCAGCGGTAGGCGCTATGATCCTGCACGCAAAGGGACATTGACGCAGCAGGGATTAAGTTTCATGCGGCCCAAGCCGCACAAGCATCTTGCCAATATTGCCGCCGGTAAACAGATCCATGAAAGCTCGCGGGGCCTGCTCGATTCCGTCGACGATGGTCTCCTGCCATTTCATCCGGCCTGAACTGATCCACCCCACCATGTCGTGCTGGAATGCATGCAGCATATCGACATGGCTGGAGACGATGAAGCCCTGCATTTTCAGTTGCTTGCCGACCACCTGGATGAGATTGCGGGGTGCGGGCTCCGGCCTGGTGGCATTGTATTGCGCAATCATTCCGCACATGACGATACGGCCGAAGGGACGCATGCTCTCAATCGCCGCCTCCAGGTGCGCACCGCCGACGTTGTCGAAATAGACGTCGATTCCGCCGGGGCAGGCCGCAGCGACGGCAGCGGGCAGGTTACCGCAAGCCTTGTAGTTGATCGCCTTGTCGATGCCTGCTTCCTGTTCCAGCCAGGTGCATTTCTCATCCGAGCCGGCGCTGCCGATGACGCTGCAGTTTTTGATTTTCGCGATCTGGCATGCGATTGAACCCACCGCGCCCGAGGCCGCGGAGACAAACACGGTGTCGTTTTCTTTCAGTTCGCCGATGCGCAGCAGTCCGGCATAAGCGGTCAGGCCGGGCATGCCCAATACACCCAGGAAGCTTTGCAGCGGCACACCCGTATCCGGTGGCAGGGCGGTTAACTCATCGCGCCGGGTCAGTGCATATTCACGCCAGCCTTGCATATGCAGCACCCTGTCGCCGGGCTGGAAACGCTCGTCGCGCGAGTTAACAACTTCGCCTACCGCGTGGCCCCCCAGCACTTCGCCCACCTGGAACGAAGGCACGTAGCTCTTGCGATCCATCATGCGGCCGCGCATATAGGGGTCCACTGACATGAAGAGGTTGCGCACCAGTATTTCACCGGCAAGGGGTTCAGGTACTTGCTTTTCAACCAGGGTGAAATGTTCCGGTTTCGGCATGCCATCTGGACGGCCGGCGAGGTGAATTTCTTTGCTGGTGACAGTTGGCACGGGCTTCTCCAAAGTTTGGCTAACCACAGTGTAGCAATGTCGGGTGTTGTAGGAGCGCGCCTTGCGCGCGATTGGCTTTGCGGGTTTTGATCTATCGCGCGCAAGGCGCGCATTATGCAGGGATGCATCGGTGCCGCGTAGGCCAAGGATGGCCGGGAGCGGCCTCCTGCAGGATTCAGCACAAGTAAAAGTGATTTAGTTAATGCTGCGGCCGCGGTTGGATCAATTAAGATTTCAGGCGTGGTGGTATTTTTCGTCCACCCATTCCGCCGACCTGGCAAAACCGCCAAAACTGAACACATGCAGGCCAATCACGTTACTGGCTTCATGGCCGGCGCAATAACGCGCCAGCACTTCGACCTGCTCGTCCGGGCTGGTATGGCAGGCAAGCGCTGCTGCCTTCACGCCCAGCGAACTCAATGCCCGCAAAGATTCACTGACCCCGCAATGACGAGCGAACCGCAGCAGGGTGACAGCAGTGGTCGGTCCTGCCAGGCCGACATATACCGGCACGTGTGGAACGCTGTGCGCCAGTTCGTCGCAATATTCGATGATCCGTGTCGGCGCAAAAGAAAACTGCGTGATGATGTTGATGCCAAGGCCCTGGTCAGCTGCCATGTTCAGCTTGGTGTCCAGATCTGACTTTAGTACCTCGAGGGGGATACGTGGGTGCCCTTCCGGATAACCTGCGACGTCGATCTCATGAATCCCGGCCTGCGCGAGGATGCCGCTGCCAAGCAGCGCCGCGCTGTCAGCAAACGGACCTGCTACCTGCGGGTTGTCTCCGCCGATAACCAACACCCGGTGCACACCTGATTCATTTACCACCTTATCAAGGTAGCTGCGTAAAGCCGATGTCGAGGCAACCTGGCGCGCGGCGATGTGCGGCACGGGATCAAATCCGGCATCATGCAACGCGCTGATCATGGGCACGTTATCCTGGAGCGGCCGGCGCAGCATTTTGGGCAGGTATATCGCCATGCCGAAGGGTAGCAATCGTGCGGCCAGAGGAATCACTTCCAGGCTTTCGGCACTCAACTCGATCGAACCGTTGATCACCAGTTCGGAAGCAATTTTCCCCAAGGCCTGCGATTCATGCATGGTCAGGCATCCCGCTTGCGCGAGATGATATAGGACTCATCGTTGAACCACAGGCCGCCATGTTTTTGCAGGACTTCGTTCGTGGCCTCGAGGTAGTTTTGCTTTTTGAGCGTTTCCGTCAGGCGCTGATCCTCAATCTGCGCCACGTATACCGCCGCGTTCCATGCTGCAAACAACGTCGATGTCCCAATGCTGCTGGAGATCTCCGTGGGCAAGGCGTGCATGTCATAACAAAAAATCGCCCTGGCATCGGAATTGGCGTTGAAGTTGTAGCGCGATGCTTCCTTGCCCAATTCCGTTTTGACTGCGCGCAGGATGTCGTGCCGGCCATTTGGAAACGGGTTCTCTCCCGGCCAGACTTTTTGAATAACTTCCAGGCCCGGATCTTTGCCGTAGGCGTGAATACCCAGCAAGCGGCCACCCTTAGCCAGCGCGCGGGCCAGGGGTGCGATGACTTTTCCCGCTTTGAATTCCGCGGATACCCTTGAGCGGTAAGGCTGTGAGGCGATGACCAGGTCGTAGTCGGCTCGCGATACGCCCCGATGGGGAATGATGTTGTGCAACAGGAATTTGTAATCCTCGCGGTAGAACACCAGCACCACCGGCCGCTCATACACCGGATTGCCGGTCTGGGGACTATGGTGCGCTTGCCAGTGTTTGGCCAGGAAGCCGTCCAGCTCCTTGATCTGCTCGCCAAATTCAAAGGCAGTCGTACCCCGCAGGGGTACGTCTTTCCATACCATCGCGGTGGCTGCGGACACACTTTTGGGCATCAGCCAGGGTGCCTCACCGTAATACATATTGGTCACCACCAGCACGGTTGCCGGGTGTTCGAAAAACCGGTCCGGCATTTTTGCCAGCGACAGGCGCATGTCCTCCAGGCTGACTTCCTTGCCGGAGATGTAAAAAGGCATCGTGGGAAACCGGCAGTGCATCTCCCGCATGACGCGTGTCAGCACTGAACCATCACCCATGCCGGCATCGAACAAGCGCATGGCCGGAGGTGTTGGATGAACATTGCGCAATTCCATACCTACGCGCTGTGCAATGGTTTCTTTTTCGCCGCAGGTATTTACGAACAGCAGGTATTTTTGCCGGTTGTCAAAGAACCGAAAGTTTTTTGCCCTTGAACCGTTGCCATTAGAGGACATCAGGCGCCCGCTCCTCGCGAACCCAATGCATCAAGACAAAGCCGATGCAGAGCAGGATAATGGCTGAGCCAAGGCCAATGGCCTGGCTGGCGAATGCCGCGGTAAACAGCGTTACCATGCCATGACCCAGGAAAGCCGTGGCATTGCCGGACAGGGCATAGAGACCGAAAAACTGGCTCATCATGGAAACCGGCGCGATGCGCGCCATCATTGCGCGGCTGGTGGCAAACGCCGCAGTGATGAAACCCGCCAGGATCATATACATCGACAGATAGACCAGTTCCGGCAACGTCTGAAAATATGGAATGCTCCAGATATTTCCTGCCGTTGCAGCATCATAGGGCATGAAGAAAATACGGTCGGAGGCGCAGGAGACTGCTCCCAGGGTAGCGAGGGCAGTCACGCCAATGGTGATGCGGATGGCGCGTTTGGATCCATAGCGGCTGTCCAGCCATCCGCCCACGGCGCCGCCCAGAATGGAAAAAGGTGTCAGCACGATGGCGAACAGCAGCATTTCGATCAGCTCCCATTTGAATGTGCCTGCAGCGTAGATTCCGCTGTAGGCAATGATCGCTACCTTGCCATCGTTGTAAAACATACGCGCGAGCAGATACAGGCCGACGTTGGAAACCTGGCGGGCCTGGCGTATGGTTAGTCGCAGCTGGCCAAAGCCTTCTGTCACGGCTTGTGAAATGCTGATGCCGGTTGAAGGCCGATCAGGAGTCCAGAGAAAAAAAGGAATCACAAATATCAGCAGCCAGGCGCCGGCGATGGGGCCTGCAATACGATTGTGTTCCTGCTGCGCCGGATCGAGGCCGAACAAGGGTTGGTCTGGCAGGAAACCCCAGTGGACCAGGCCGGAAGCCGGCAGGGCCACGCCGAGCAACATGATGAGCAGTGCCAGCAGGGACCCGGTGTTGTTCAGCGACAGGCCCAGGCCGGAGAGTGAGCCAATTCGCCCGGTCTGCGCAATGGAGGGCAGTATGCTGTTATGAAACACTTCACTGACCAGGAAACAGCCCATCAGGGTTGCCACCACCACC
>SHZL01000203.1 GCA_009692275.1 Lysobacterales bacterium
ACCTGTTGCGGGTCACCTGCGTCACCATGAAAGACCGAATGGGTACCGTCCAGCATCACCACGTCACCTTCCAGCAATTGGTCCCAGTTGCCCTGCCGAACCCGTTGCGCCAGGACCTGGTTGAACAGGAAGCTACGCACTGCTGACAGGTAAATACTTTGCTTTGAGCGGGGTATTCGTCCCCCTTCCGCCAACCAGCGAGCCGCCTTCCACACGTTGTCGCCCGCATGGCCGAACCGCTGGGGTCCAAAATAATTGGGCAAGCCACGCAACCGGACCTGCTCCAGCCGCAACAACAGCTCATCCTTGTCGCCCTGGATGTTACGCACGACGATCCTGAACCGGTTGCCGGTCAACACGCCCCGTTTGAGCTTCTTCTGGTGCCGCGCTGCCTGGATGATGGTGGCATCAGGAATCTGCCACTCTCGCCAGGGTGCTTCCTTTTCCACCGCCATGGGAAGGGAAAACCACTGCGTAGTTACTGCGTGCCGGTCTTTCATGCCCGCATAGCCAACGTCCCGGGCAGCGCAACCGGCTGCCAGGGCCAGTTGCCCGGCAATCCAGTCGGTATTGGCACCACGCTTGGTCAATTGCACCCACAGGTGGGCCCCTGCTCCCGACGGGCTGACCTGGGGCAGTTCATCGACCCGGAAATCTTCGAGGCACGAACGCAGTTCACCCCTGGCTGCAGGCGGTCCAAGGAAACGCGGCCATTGCGGCAGGACACGCAGAGCGTTGAGGTCCATTCAGGGCTGCTGGATCAGCGCGATTGCCATGGCGGCAATGCCTTCACCGCGCCCGCAGAAACCCAGTCGTTCCGTAGTGGTTGCCTTGACTGATACGGCCGTTACCCCGATTTCAAGGGCGGCGGCAATAGCCTTTTGCATATGCTGTGCATGGGGTGCGATTTTCGGTTCTTCACATACAATGGTCAGGTCAACATTTCCCACGCTCCAGCCCCGTTCCTGGATCATGGCATAGACCCGCCGCAACAGGTCCAGGCTGTCAGCACCCCGCCATGCCTCATCGCCGGGCGGGAAATGACGGCCAATGTCACCCAGGGCAAGTGCACCCAGCAAGGCATCGCACAATGCGTGCAGGGCCACGTCACCATCGGAGTGTCCTTCGATACCGTGGTGATGCGGAATGCGCACTCCACCGAGCATGACGTGATCACCCGGCATGAAGGCATGCACGTCAAGTCCCTGGCCCACTCTAAGCGTCACGATTATTCCTTGCTGAGGTCATGTTGCCAATGTTGTGTTAGTAGTGTCGTGTTAGTGGCGGCGTGTTGGTGGTATCGTGTTACTGATTTGGCGCCGCCTGAGAATCAGTTCCGCCATCGGCAGGTCATCGGCGCAGGTAATCTTGACATTACTGGAGGATCCGCGCACCAACAAGGGGTGAAAGCCAGCCCGCTCCATGGCTTCCGCCTCGTCCGTGGGCTGAACCCCGGAGTCGATCACTGCCTGCAGATTGCGTAGCAAAGCATCCAGTGGGAACAACTGCGGGGTCTGCGCCGACCACAAACCCGACCGGTCCACCGTGCGGTCTATGCGTTGATGCGCTTGTTCCCGTTTCAGGGTGTCGCTGACCGGAACAGCCAGTATGGCGCCGTGTTCGCTAGCCAGGCCAAGGAGCATCAACTCGGCCAGGGATGAGGCAGCCAGGCAGGGACGGGCCGCATCATGCACCAGCACCCACTCGCACCGCGCGTCGATGCTGCGAATATACCGCAAGCCGTTGAGTACGGACCGGGCGCGGCTGTCGCCGCCCGTGGTGGTGCTCACTTCGGGAAACAGGGGCCCAACGAGACCATCATAAAAACTATCATTTTGTGCCAGCACCACGGTCACCGCCTGGACGGCCGGATGTTCACGCACTGCTGCAATGCTGTGAGCCAGGACGGGTTTGCCCAGTAGCTGCATATACTGCTTCGGCGTTGCACCGCCAAAACGGATGCTTTGACCAGCAGCAGGAACCAGGGCACGAACGTGCTGCGTCATGGCGGTTTGTTGTTATTCCTGCTTTTCCGGCTTGGGTGGAGTGCCGGGCACAACCTGGTAAAACTCTTCGTCTTGGCGAATCATGCCCATTTCACTTCGCGCTCTTTCCTCGATGGCCTCATAACCCTGGCGCAGGTCTTCCACTTCAGCCTGCAGTTCCTGGTTACGCTGTTCGAGAAACTTGTTCTCCTCGACCTGCTCGGCAACCCGCTGTTCCAGTCGGCGCACATTGGCAAAACCGCCTTCACCAAACCAGAGCTTGTACTGCAGCGCCAGCAGCACGATCAGCAACACCACCAGCAGAATGCGCATGCCCGGGGTTATCCCCGGTTCCTGAGGTTTCTGAACGCACTGGGCCCGGCATACTGGCCGCGCTGGCCCAGGGCTTCCTCAATCCGCAACAGTTGATTGTACTTGGCAACCCGGTCGGAGCGACACAATGACCCGGTCTTGATCTGGTTGGCGGAAGTTGCCACGGCCAGGTCAGCAATCGTGGTGTCTTCGGTTTCACCGGAACGCTGCGAAATCACCGAGCTGTATCCGGCAGCTTCAGCCATATCGATGGCTGCCAGTGTTTCACTCAAGGTACCGATCTGGTTCAGCTTGATCAGGATGGAATTGGCGATGCCTCTATCAATGCCTTGCTGGAAAATCCGGGTATTGGTTACAAACAGGTCATCACCCACCAGTTGGCAACGCTCGCCCAGGCGATCGGTCAGTTCCTTCCAGCCATCCCAATCGCCCTCGGCCATGCCATCCTCGACACTGATGATCGGGTACTGCCCAACCCAGCTTTCAAGATACTGTGCAAACTCGCTGGAGTCGAAACTCCTCCTCTCGGACTCGAAGTGATAACGGCCATCTCTATAGAATTCTGACGACGCCACATCCAGGCCCAGATAGACGTCTGTGCCGACCTGGTAACCGGATTTTTCAATGGCCTCCAGTATGACTTCAACAGCAGCTTCGTTGCTGGGCAGGTCCGGGGCAAATCCGCCTTCATCACCAACCGCCGTACTATGGCCACGCTGATGCAACACCGATTTCAGGGCATGAAAAATCTCAACTCCGCAACGCAGGGCTTCGGAAAAACTCGGCAAGCCTACCGGCAGCACCATGAATTCCTGCATGTCCACGTTGTTATCTGCATGCGCTCCACCGTTGATGATATTCATCATGGGCACCGGCAAAGACAAGTCTCTGTTGCCGCCTGCGAGCCTTGCCCACAAGGGCATGCCTTGATGCGCTGCCATCGCATGGGCGGCGGCCAGTGATACACCCAGCAGGGCATTGGCTCCGAGATTGGCCTTGTTTTCGGTGCCATCGAGTTCCACCAGGCGCTGATCAAGCGCTGCCTGGTCGGCAGCATCGGTGCCGAGCAGGGCATTTGCCAGCGCAGTGTTGACATTGGCCACTGCCCGCGTGACTCCCTTGCCGAAGTAGCGGCGCTTGTCACCATCCCGCAGTTCAATGGCCTCGCGTGAACCGGTGGATGCTCCGGACGGGACAGCGGCGCGGCCGAACGCCCCCGACTCCAGCCGAACTTCAGCTTCCAGCGTCGGATTGCCCCGTGAATCCAGGATTTCGCGGGCATGTATGGTTTTTATGCGGGTCATAATGGGGCTGCCTATTAGCCGTTTCCGGTATATGTCTTTATGCGGCCATCAAATCAGTCTTGATCGGTTTGATACCCGCCAGTTTTTCTGGGTGTTGCGTGACTTCCCACAAATCGACGGCCTGCTGCATGCGAAGCCAGCTTTCCGGCGTGGTATTGAGCAGCTTTGCAACTCGCGCCGCCATCTCTGGTGTCATGCCGCGTTTTTCATGCAGCAGTTCAGAAACCGACAGTCTGGATACGCCAATCCTCTGAGCAAACTCAGTTTGCGTCATCTCAAGGGCTGGGAGTACATCTTCGCGCAAAATTGCGCCCGGGTGCGGAGGGCGACGCTTCGGGTCTCGCAGGCTCTTCATCAGTAATGGTCCTCCAAATCAACATCAATGGCATCTTCGCCGCCGAATCTGAAAGTGATACGCCAGTTACCGGTAACAGTCACGGCATAGGTTCCCTTGCGGTCGCCCGTCAGCGGGTGAAACTTGTATCCCGGAATGTTCATATCAATCTTCCGCACCATCAGCTCTGCTAACCAATTCATGGGATTCTGGCTTGCAGATCCGACCCAGACGATCACTTCTTTCAAGGTTCAGCCAATGGGCACCGCTGCTGCTTACTTCGTCGGAGCCGAGACCATGTATCTCGGAACCGCTGTAGCGGTGCCGGCACCAGGCGCCATCGCGCTGCTCGGCGCCGCCGGGCTCATCGGTGGGGCGCGCCGCTGGTTTAGAAATGAACACACACATAACAACGCGCACTCCATTAGGAGTGCGCGTTGTTATGTGTGTGGTCGGATTGAATTGCTCCGCCTATCCACCCCTACCGGGACGACTCAGAAACCCCAAAGCTTCCGGTAGTCGGACATGAATGAGTCGCCGTAGCCCTGAGAGAAGGTGGCGGGGATGCCGGCTTCTGCGGCATTGTCCTTCGTGAAGATACGCATCGGAATGTTCATGTCTTTCACCGTGCCCATGCCGCCAACAAGGCGCATTTCGGCGTCGGCGATCGCGTAACCAGTCCACCCGAGGCATTCGCCGACGGCCATCTCCACCTTGCCAGCGCGGATCATGTCAAGGACGAACGGGGTGCCGTTGAATCCGATGATCTTCGCCTTGCCTTCCATCTTCGCTGCTGCGACGGCGGGCACAACGAACTCCGACATGCTGTCGTAAATGCAGATGACATAAGAGATCTTTGGGTCAGCCTTGAATGCAGCCTCAACGGCGGGCTTTAGACCCGTGCTCCAGTTGGCGATTGCCACATTTGAAAATGTGAATTTGATGTTCGGTCCGCCGTACTGCTCGAACTCCGAACTTATCCCGCTGCGGAGCGTCGCTGTTGACGCCAACTCGTCGGATACGAGTACTAGCACATGAGCTGCGGTGTCTTTGGAAATCACCCAGTCCGCCAACAGGCGGCCGGCGCGCGCGAAGTCGACGGGTAAGTTGGCAACATCCTTCGGCACCGCATCGCCGACACCGAAGTTGTGCGACACCGCGACGATCGTCCCAGCTGCCTTCGCGGCAGCGATTTCTTTCATCAGATCGCTTGGGCTTGGTCCGGCGAAGAGGTCGATCAGTGAGACCTTCGATGCAATGCCAGTGTCCATGCCTTTCTGATACTGCGCCAGCTCACCACTGT
>SHZL01000006.1 GCA_009692275.1 Lysobacterales bacterium
TTGCCCGGGCTGGAACCACAGTAGATGCAGATATTATGCACGAGGTTCAGACTTTTAAAGCCTCAGCAACACAACCACACTGATCCCCGTCAGCAACGGTATCGCTACCCGCCGTAACAGCGTGAAAGGATTCGTGCCGGTGAGCGCCGAGCACATCAATACCACGGCCGCCACCGGCGACATGGTTCGTCCGGCAGCGCTGCCGAGGGAGACCAGTGCACCGATGTCCACCGGGTCGAGGCCGAGTGCAACCGCCGGATCGTGGAAGAACCCGTAGAGGCTTTGCGTGCTGGCCATGCCGGAGCCGGTGATCGCGGCGAAGGTCAGTGGCACGAACGCAGCCAGGGGTTTGATCAGGCCGGGAACTTGCTCAATAAGATCTCCCAACGAGCGCGCCAGGCCCGCTGCCTGGATCGCCTTGCCAAAACAATTGGCAGTTACGATGAGACTTACCACGTTGGCAAAGCCATAACCCGCGCCGGCGAAGAACTCCTTGACGCTGTCGCGCGCTTTATTGGGAGTAACCAATGCCGCAGCCAGGACCCCGACGAGCATGGCAAGACCGATCAGCCGGCTGCTGTAGGCGGGGTCGCGTGCACCGTCCGGCAAGGGTGCGATCACCCAGGCATCGGGTATGTTGATGAAATTGAACGGCGGTGCGGTCGCGAACAGCAACACCAGCGGCACGAACGGGATCATGGCCTTGAGCCAGTTGATGCGGGCCGGCTCGGCGTTCGCCTCATCGCCGTGGTCGGTGAGGAAGGGCGAAGCAGGGCTCGTGGCCCGGACTACCGCTGTTACACTCGTTCCCGTTACGCCTTTTTCCGCCGCGTTGGGCGATGAATCGATGCTGGCCGCGAGCTTTGCGCTGCGCTCCCACCAGAAGCTCAATGCCCAGAACACGCAGGCTGCGATGACCAGTTGGGTGAACAGCAGGGGCGGGATGTACTCGCTGGCCATCGTGGTGGTCGGTACGCCGGTTGCCTTGAATACCGTGAGCAACTCAGGAGCGCCGGGGTTGAGCAGTTCGCCGCCAATGGACGCACCCAGCAGCAGGCATGCCCCTATGGTTGCCATCGAGTAACCCGCCGCGCGCATCAGCGGCACCACCACGGCACCGAGGCACACTGCGGTGCTGGTTTGGCTGACCAGCGGTATGTTGACAATAAAGCCACTGGCTATAACCCCGGGGACCAGCAGCACACGAAAGTGACGCAAGGGGTCTATGAGCAGTTTCACCAGGTGTCTGTCGCAGCCGGTGTGCTTGAGCACGTAGGCGAAGCCCATGGCCGTGCAGATGGGCACGACAAATTTTTCATTGGAAAACGTGGCGAGAAATTCGCGCAGAACCAGCGGCACATCACCGGCCAGTGCGGCGATGGCCAACGCGGCGCCCAGCAGCACCAGCCGGACGTCCCAGCCTTTCACCACCAGCACCGCTGCGGTGGCAACCATGAGCAAGGCAAGAATCTGTACATATCCCATGGGGTTTGGCCCTATCTAATGCGCAATGGCCTTGAGCTTGTTTGCATCATGCTTGTAGTCAAAAACGAATGCCAAGGCCAGGCCCAGCACAAGGGCGTAGCTGGCAAAGGCAAACCAGATGCCGGGCCAGTCTTTCACACCGTCGGCGGTAAAATAGTCCACCACGACTCCGCTGACCATGCCTCCCAGGAAGGCCCCCGCGCCATTGCTCATGAGCATGAACAAGCCCTGGGCGCTGGCCACCATGTTGCCCGGGGCCTCGTTTTTTACAAACAGTGAGCCGGAAATGATGAAGAAGTCAAAGGCCATGCCGTAGACGATCATTGAGAGCACGAGGAAGATCAGCCCGCCACCGGGGTTGCCAATACCGAAAAAAGCAAAGCGCAAGGCCCAGGCAAAGGCGCTCATCAGCATCACCTTCTTGATGCCGAACCGCAGCAGGAAAAAGGGAATCGTCAGGATGAACAAGGTTTCGGATATCTGGGAAATCGACATCAGCAAGCCCGGATGATTGCCCGCGAATGAGTCGGGGTAGAGCGTTGAAAAGTCATACAGAAAGGGTTGCCCGAATGAGGCGCCGATCTGGGGCGCTGCCCCCAACATCATGGCGAAGAGGAAAAACGCCAGCATCTTTCTTTGCTTGAACAAAACCAGCGCATCCAGGCCAAGTTTTGAAACCAGTGACCCACCCCGGCTTGCGCGTGCCGGAGGGCAGGCGGGCATGGTGAAGGCATACAGGCCAAGCAGTACTGCCGCTGCGGCCCCTACGTAAAACTGCAAATGGCTGATGGTCCAGCCAAGCAGGTCCACGGTCCACATGGCAGCAATGAAACCGATGGTGCCCCACATGCGGATCGGCGGAAAGTCGGTAATGATGTTACTGCCGTGTTTCTCCAGCACCATGTACGACACCGCATTATTCAGCGCAATGCTGGGCATGTAGGCCATGGCGTTCAGGAGCATGAGGAAATACATTGAGCCGAAATCGCTCACGCGGGAGGCCATGAGCAGCGAGGCAGCACCCACGAGGTGGCAGGCCCCGAGCACGCGCTCGGCGTTTACCCATCGGTCGGCCACCACTCCCAGCACGGCAGGCATGAACAGGGAGGCAATACCCATGGTGGCGTAAATGCTCCCAATCTGGCCACCGGTGAATTTGAGCGTGGCGTGCATGTAGCCGCCGAGGGAGATCAGCCACGAGCCCCAGACAAAGAGCTGCAGGAAGTTCATCACCACGAGGCGGTGCTTGATGGTCATCAGGCTTTACTCATCTGCGCAGGGCGTGCATCAGTGGATTCTTCCCATTTACTCACCACCACGGTAGCTACGCTGTTGCCCACTACATTGGTGGCGCTGCGTCCCATGTCGAGCAATGGGTCAATGCCCAGCAACAGAGCCAGTCCCGCTTCGGGTATGTCAAAAGTAGCCAGGGTTCCGGCGATGACCACCAGCGATGCCCGGGGAACACCCGCGATGCCTTTGCTGGTGATCATCAGCACCAGCAGCATGCTTAGCTGGGTTGCGAGCGGCAAATGCATGCCATAGGACTGCGCGATGAACAGGGAGGCAAAGGTCATGTACATCATGCTGCCATCGAGATTAAAGGAATAGCCCAATGGCAGCACGAAGCTCACCACCTTGTCTTTGCAGCCAAAACGGCGCAATTCTTCCATGGTTTTCGGGAAGGCCGCCTCGCTGCTGCTGGTGCTGAATGCCAAAAGGATGGGTTCCCTGATGTGCCTGAATAACTCGATGACGCGTTTGCCAACCACGAAGTAGGCCGCGAGTCCCAGTAACACCCACAAGATAAAAAGACCAAAATAAAATTCGCCAATGAGGATGGAATAAACCCCCAGGATGCCCAATCCCTGCTTGGCGATAATGGCCGTCATCGCACCAAAGACCGCAACCGGAGCCAGATACATGACGTATCCGGTCATCTGTAAAATGACATGGGCAACGGCATCCATGAAGGTGATCACCATCTTTCCGGGTTCGCCAATGGCTGCGGTGGCCACGCCGAAGAACAGCGAAAACACCACGATTTGCAAGATCTCGTTGCGCGCCATCGCATCGATCACGCTGGTCGGGAAGACGTGGTAAAGAAACTCCTTCAGCGACAGGCCGGCACTGACGATGGTGCTGCCTGCGGCCTCGTAGGGCAGGGGCAGGTTCATCGCCACTCCGGGCTCAAAAATATTTACTAAAAGCATGCCCAGCAGCAAGCTGGTGAGCGAGGCCGCGACGAACCACAACAGTGTCCTGCCCCCGATCCGCCCCACCGCCGCGATATGACCCAACCTGGCCACGCCCACCACCAGCGTGGTAAACACCAGCGGCGCCACGATCATCTTGATCAGGCGCAGGAAAATATCGGCCAGGAGGGAGAACGGCTCCACCTTTTTCTCCCGTGCTGCCAGGACCGCATTGCGCTCCTCACCGAGGGTGTCAAGGCGCGCCTCGAGTTCCACCTGCTGTGCCGTTCCTGTGGCGCGCTCAAGCTCGGCATCGACCTGCGCTACAGATGCATCCAGCGCGGCGAGCTTGCTGTTTTCTTCCACGAGGTACTTTTCGTTGAGGGTGAAACCCAGCGCAATACCGGCGATCAGGCCGATAATGATAAAGAGCGCGAGCCGGCTTTTTTTGGCAGGAGTACCTGGACTATTCATACGCTTGTGTAAACCGAATGGGGGCGATGCAACGTGGCAGGCGCCGCTGAAATGGATGCCGGGTCAAGCCCGGCATGACGTTTTAATTCTAAAGCCCGTCACCCCCGGCATGACGTTTTAATTCTGCAGCCCATTTTAGACCGGCCATGTAGGTGCTGGATCACATTGCGGCATGGTTTCCACCCGACAGCGCCAGCAGCAAGGCCATACGGGTGTAGAGGCCATTGCGTACCTGCAGGCGGATCAGCGACTGTGGACCGTCGGCTACTGCAGAGGCAATCTCCACCCCGCGGTTGATCGGGCCCGGATGCAGCACGCGACACTCCGGTGCGGCCAGTGCCAGACGTTGAGGAGTCAGCCCCCAGTCGCGGTGGTAATCACCGGCATCGGGAATGTTCAGGCCGCTGATGCGTTCTTTCTGGATGCGCAGCATCATGATGACGTTGGCGCCTTCAAGAGCCTGGTCAAACTCGGTGAACACCCGGTCATGGGCGACCGTCTGCTCGCCCGGCAGAAAATCGGCCGGTGCAGCGAGGCGGATTTCCTTGACTCCGAGTCGGCGCAGCAAGGCCAGGCTGGAGCGGGCCACGCGCGAATGGCGAATGTCCCCGGCCATCACGATGGTCAGGCCGGAGAGATCTCCAAAGTGCTGCTGTAGCGTGAGGGCATCGAGCAGGGCCTGGGTTGGATGCGCGGCAGTACCGTCGCCGGCGTTGATGATGTGCGTGCCGGGCTCAGCCAGGGACACGAGATCCCTGGCAGTGCCTTCAACCGGGTGGCGCACCACCACGAAGTCCGGTTGCATGGCCTGCAGGGTAAAAAACGTGTCGTGCAGGGTTTCGCCTTTTTCTATGGAACTCCCGGCAGTGCCGATATTGACCACGTGCATGCCCAGGCGCTTGGCCGCGACCTCAAAAGACACTCGAGTGCGCGTGCTGGCCTCGTAAAACAGGTTGATCAGCAATTGCCCGCTCAGCTTCTGGTAATAAGCCGAGGGGTCTGCAGCCACACGCTGCGCCAACTGCAACAGGCCATGCAGTTGCTCCGTGCTGCAGTCGTCGGTGTGTGTGAAGTGACTCAGTGCTGCCTTCATTGAAGAATCCTTTGCATCAGGCATGCTGTACCGGCAGTGATTGTAACCAGTTTTCCAGGATAATCTGGGCTGCCATGGCGTCCAGCTTACTGGCGTGTTTGCGTTTCAGGCCGCCGCTGGCGCGCAACTCGGCAAATCGGTCTCCAGCGGCCCGCGAGCTCAAGCGTTCATCGACGAAGATACACTCCTGCTGGTAGCGCTTGACCAGTTCCGCCCCAAACTTTCGCGCGGCGCGCGACATCTCGGTTTCTTCGCCTTCGAGGTTGAGCGGCAGGCCGACCACGAACAACTGGGGTTTCCATTGTGCCACGAGGCGATCTATGACTGTCCAGTCAGGACTGGCGCGATGAGGCACGGTTTCGAGAACGCTGGCGGTGCGCGTGGCGGACTGGCCTACGGCAATGCCGATACGGCGTAGTCCAAAATCAAAACTGAAAACGTATCCGCGCGGAGGCGCGGAATCAGGCATGCCCGCCTTCCACGTGCAAGCAGTCCACCTTGATACCCAGCCGGTCTAGCGCGCCATCAAAACGATTGGGCAGGGGCATGTCAAATACGATGTTGCTGTCCGCTTCGACGGAAAGCCAGGCGTTCTGGCGCAGTTCTCCCTCGAGCTGGCCGCCGCCCCAACCGGAATAACCCAGCGCCACGAGGTACTTCTCGGGTCCCTTGCCACTGGCAATTGCCGTGAGGATATCGCGCGAGGTGGTGACCATGATCTCCTTGCTGACCGGCAGGCTGGATTCAAACCCCGCCAGCGGAGTATGCAGGACAAACCCTCGATCCGGTGCTACCGGGCCGCCTTCCACCACCGGCAGGTTACGGATGGAATTGTCGGTGCAGGCGATGTGCAGCTGGGCAAGGATTTCTCCGAGTGAGAAATCCGACAAACGGTTGATGGTGATGCCTATGGCGCCCTCATCATTGTGCTGGCACAGCAGGGTTACGCTACCCGCAAAATTGCCATCCACCATGCCGGGCATGGCAATCAACATCTGCCGGTCCAGGTAGCCCGAATGAACCTTGCCCTTTTCTTTTTCCATAGTGCCCAGAGTGGGCTTTAACGGGCCATTTTTCAAGCCATCGCACCCAATATTTATACTCCTGCGGGAGCTCCCCCTATTGGCGCCGGGCTTGTTACAATGGCCGGATGATCGAGATTTCACTGAATGGAACGCCTGAGCGCCTTTCCGAAGGTATGACCATTGCTGAGCTGGTGCGGCAAAAGCTGCCTGGCGTAAGCCGGGTTGCGCTGGAACTCAACCTTGAAATCGTACCGCGCAGCCAGTACGAACAGCGACGGCTGAAGGCGGGCGACCGGGTTGAAATTGTCCGTGCTATTGGGGGTGGCTGAAATGCCGAAGGTTGAAATCCAAAAAGTTGAAACATGGGCGGATCCGCTGGTGATCGCCGGCAAGTCCTATCGTTCACGCTTGCTCACGGGTACGGGAAAATACCGCGACCTGGAACAAACGGCCGCTGCCAGCGAAGCCGCGGGTGCGGAGATCATCACGGTGGCCATACGCCGGGTCAATATCGGGCAGGAAGAAGGCCAGCCCAACCTCCTGGATGTTCTGCCACCGGAGCGTTATACGATCCTGCCCAACACGGCCGGTTGCTATAACGCCAGGGACGCGATTCGAACCTGCCAACTTGCGCGGGAGTTGCTGGACGGGCAGGCATTGGTGAAACTGGAGGTCCTGGGTGATGCCAAAACCCTGTTCCCGCATATCACCGAGACCCTGGTTGCCGCCGAGGCCCTGGTGAAGGACGGGTTTGAGGTCATGGTGTATACCAACGATGACCCTATCGTGGCACGGCTATTGGCCGAAATGGGCTGCGTGGCCGTCATGCCGCTGGCAGCGCCGATAGGCTCTGGCCTGGGCATCCAGAACCGCTACAACATCCTGAGCATTGTTGAGGAAGCGACCGTGCCAATCATTGTCGATGCGGGAGTTGGCACCGCCTCGGATGCCGCCATGGCCATGGAATTGGGCTGCGCCGGTGTGCTGATGAACACGGCCATTGCCGGTGCGCAGAACCCGGTGCTGATGGCCTCTGCCATGAAACATGCGGTGATCGCAGGACGGGAAGCCTTCCTGGCGGGGCGTATTCCCCGCAAGCGCTATGCGTCTGCCTCTTCGCCCCTGGATGGCACCATTTTTTGACTAACGGGTTTTTGACCAACGGGCGGATTTCTGCGGCGCAGGAAGCGGCCCGGCCATGGCCCATGCGCAGTTTCGTGCTGCGCGGCGGGCGCCTGACTGAAGGCCAGAAGCGTGCACTGGCCGAACTGTGGCCGCGTTTCGGCATCGAGGAAGCCGGTGGGGTGCTGGATTTCCGTCAGCTATTCGGCAATTCCGGCGCCGTTGTTCTCGATATTGGCTTTGGCAATGGCGAGTCCACCTGGCAGGTGGCGTGCGACCGGCCGGATGAAAATTATCTCGGTGTTGAGGTACACCGTCCCGGGGTGGGCCACCTGTTATTGAAGATCGAGGAGCACAGGCTGGGGAACATACGCATTGCCTGTGCGGATGCAGTCGAATTTCTCCGGCTGCGGGTTGCGGACGGTTCATTGGGCGGGGCGAGGCTATATTTTCCGGATCCATGGCCAAAGAAGAGGCATCACAAGCGGCGCATTGTGCAACCCGGGTTTGTAAGCTTGCTGGGGGACAAACTTGCGCCCGGTGGAGTGCTCCACATGGCAACCGACTGGAGCCCTTACGCAGAGCACATGCTCACGGTGATGACCTCCTGCAACAGCTTTGAGAACCTTTCCTTGTCCGGTGACTACTGCCCGAGGCCGCCGTGGCGGGCAGTGACCCGTTATGAGAACCGGGGCAGGAAACTGGGCCACGAGGTGTACGACCTGATTTTCCGCAAGCGGGGATGATTCCAGTCTTGCGTGGTTTCATACCAGTGCACGGGTTAGGATAGCTTATTAACCACCCGTTTATAGGGGGACACATCCAGCATGGGATCGGAAACCGGCCTGGTACTTACCGGCGACATGATGCTTGTGATGGTCGTCCTCAGTGCCACCATAGGGTTGTTCGTTTCTGAACTGGTGCGCGTTGACATAGCCGCCATCGCGGTCATGGTAGTGGTGGGCCTGCTGGGCCTGGTGCCCCCTACCGAATTGTTTAATGGTTTTGCATCCAATGCAGTCATATCCATCATTGCGGTGATGATTCTTGGCGCCGGGTTGGACCGTACCGGGGTCATGCTGGTCATCGCGGCCTGGATCCTCAAAGTCGGTGGCTCCACTGCCAACCGGATCATTCCGCTGCTGTGCGGCACCATTGGCCTGATCGGGGGCTTCATGCAAAACGTGGCCGCTGTTGCATTGTTCATGCCGGTCACGTCGCGGATTGCCGCGCGCACAAAAATTCCGTTGTCCAGCCTGCTGATGCCCATGGGTTTTAGTGCTGTTCTCGGCGGGACCCTGACCATGGTGGGTTCCTCCCCCCTGATTCTGCTCAACGACCTGATCCTCAACGCCAACCGCTCGCTGCCGCCGGACGTTGAGACCCTGAAAATCCTGCACTTGTTTGACATAACGCCCATAGGCTTGGTCATGCTTCCGATCGGCATCCTGTACCTGGTGTTTGCCGGCCGTTTCCTCTTGCCAAAAAACCGCGAGAAGCCGGTCAGTTCTCCGGCGCGCACCAAGTCTTACTTTGCCGACGTTTATGGCATCAAGGGCGACATTTTCGAGTTATTGGTCACGGTCGACTCCCGCCTGGTGGGGATGAGGATCGGCGATGCGGAGAAACTTGATGGCGCGCCCATGCTGCTGGCGATTCGCAATACCGAGGAGCCCCGGCTGGCACCGCCTTCAGATGAGATGATTTGGGTTGGAACCATCCTCGGCGTGATGGGCACGCGGGACCTGGTTGGGCAGTTTGCCATTGATTACCAATGCAGGGTCCAGCCGCGCTTGCGAACTTTTGGCGGTTTATTCAATTCCAGCCGTGCGGGGATTTCGGAGTTGGTGATTCCGCCGGGGTCCCGCATGATTGGTCAGACCATCAACAAGGCGCGTTTGCGTAAACGGTATGGTATCAGCGTCCTGGCTATCAACCGCCGCGGCGAAATCGTGACCCGGGGTACTCGTGACATCGAACTGGAGACGGGTGACTGCCTGGTTTCTCACAGCACCTGGCAGGACCTTGCCATCGTCAGCCGCGAGCGCGATTTCATCGTGGCGACAGAAGTTCCCAAGGAAGAGCAACGCCCGCAGAAGGTAGGGTATGCACTGGCTTTTTTTGCCATTGCCATATTGTTAAGTATTTTTAGTGACTACCGGCTTGCCATTTGCCTGCTGGTCGGCGCCCTGGGCATGGTTCTGTCGGGCGTGTTGAGCATGGATGAAGCCTACAGCGCCGTCAGTTGGAAAACGGTATTCCTGCTGGCCAGCCTGATTCCACTGGGCCAGGCCATGGATCGAACCGGCACGGCAGCGTGGATTGCGCAGGAAATCATGATGGCCCTGGGAGACATGCCCGCCATTGCAATACAGATTTCCCTGGCCCTGTTGGCGACGGTCTTCAGCCTGGTCCTGTCCAACGTGGGAGCCACGACCATCCTGGTGCCCATCGCCATCAATATCGCCCTGGCAACAGGTGCCAACCCCCTGATGTACGCACTGATCATTGCCTTGTCCGCATCCAACGCCTTTATCCTGCCTACCAACCAGGTCAATGCCCTGATCATGGGACCCGGTGGCTACCGGGTAGCTGACTTCGTCCGTGTCGGGAGCATGATGAGCGTCGTGTTCATGAGCGTGATGCTGGTCATGGTGAACTGGCTGTTTGGTTCCCACTGATCCGCTTAGACACGCTCCTGCACCAGTTCCTGGTCCAGCCAAACCGAGTCGTCATCCAGCCTGACCTCGAGGCTCCGCAGGCGTGCACCCCGGCATGGGCCTGAGATGCATTCGCCGGATTCGAGGAGAAAAGTGGCGCCGTGTTGTGCGCAGACCAGGTGTCGCTCCGGGCTGAACAGAAACTGGTCCGGACCCCAGTTGAGCGGCCTGCCCTGGTGGGGGCAGACGTTTAGGAAGGCGCGAATCCTGCCGGCATGCAGAAACACCATGGCGTAGCTCGGCATTGGGCCCGCCATAAGGCGAATTTCCTTGCCGTTTTCATCGACTTCTTCAATTTTGCACACGTACTGTGACATTGATTTGCCCTGTTTCTGGCCACACCTGCGGGTAAAGGAGTAGGCTCTGCCCATGAAATACTACATCAGTCCACCCGCTATGAACCCGCTGTCACGGCTGCTCACTGCCCTTGTTGCCGCCCTGTCGCTGATTGGTTTTTTCTTTTTCGGCCTGGTTGTCGCAAGCATTCTGCTGACGGTGCTGCTCGCTTTTGGCCTGCTATTCTGGGTTCGGTCGCTGTGGCTGGGACGCAAACTGGCTGTGAACCGCGCACCCCTGGGCCCGGCCGGGCAGCAGGGCGAAGTCATCGATGCCGAGTACACGTTGGTTCACAGACGGCGCGAATAAATCGTCCAACGGCGTTGTATTTCTGCTTCGCAGGTATAAACTGAATACCGGTCCTTAAAATCAGGGTGAATAGCGATGTCCACGATCCGCGAGATTCTGGACCGCAAAGGGAGGGCGGTTCTTACCATGCATGGCGGGGCTACTGTGCTGGAAGCCATAACCCTGATGTCCGAGGCCAATGTCGGAGCACTGATCATTCAGGATGATGCGCAACCCGAAGGCATTTTCACTGAACGCGACTACCTGCGAAAGATTGCCCTCAAAGGACGATCCTCATCAACTACACCGTTGCGGGACGTCATGTCGGCTCCCCTGATCACCGTCACCACTGGCGATTCCCCCGAAAGCGCGATGGAAACCATGACGGAGTGCCGTTGCAGGCACCTGGTCGTGACCCACGGTGGTGAGATGGTAGGCATTATCTCCGTCGGTGACCTGGTCAAACACATGCTGGAAGAAAAAGAAGTTGAAGTGCGACAACTGGCTCAATATATTGCTGGTTCGTACTGAGAAACCATTTCTCCTGCCGGCCCATGTTCTGCTACCGACGTTAGGGTAAGGGTGTGGAGAAAAAATCAAAGAAAAAATAGAAGACCAGGCTACTGGTGACCAGGGTTGCAATCATGGTGGGCGTTCCATACCGAAACCACATCCAGGGCGTTATTGCGAGGGAAGGATCGTTCTCCTTTTTTGCCAGCCGCTCGGATATGGTCACGATGTACACATTCGCGGTTGAGCCGATGTGCGTGCCATTCCCGCCCATGCCTACACCTACAGCCAGCGCCCACCACAGTGGGGTGATCTCGATGCCTTGTGCTTCCATGCCCAGCAGGACGGGGATCATGGCTGCGGTGAAAGGAATGTTATCGATCAGGGCGG
The DNA here is from genome assembly GCA_009692275.1 of Lysobacterales bacterium. Classification (GTDB taxonomy): domain Bacteria; phylum Pseudomonadota; class Gammaproteobacteria; order Xanthomonadales; family SZUA-36; genus SHZL01. Next base: position 11,639 of record SHZL01000006.1, read on the forward strand.
AAAGAAACGCAGATACCCAAAGCAACACCAGGGTTGCCGTCAACAGGTCTTGTTTTACAAAGGGCACAATGTATTGCCCGAGGTAGCGGAGAAAGCCGCTGTGCTCCACGCCGCCCACGACGATGAACAGAGATATGAAAAAAATCAGCAATGGAATTTCAATATCCGCCATGGCGTGATCCATTTCCACATCGCGCGCCACGAATAGCAACAAGGCTAGTCCGGTAGCGGCAACCATCCATGGCTCCCAGCCGATCTGGTGATGAACCACGAACAGCACGACCATCACGCCCAGGACGGCCGCGCATTTTAGCCACAGGGCGCGATTCTGGTACTCTGTCGCCTCGTCAAAAACACCTTCGGGCTTACGCGCCAGTTCCTTGTGGAAAAGAATTCGCAAAGACAGCAAAGTGGCCAGCCACGCGACAAACACCAGGCCACCCATGTGGTAGAAAAATGTGTTGAAGTCGATGCCTTTGGCCGAACCGATCATCAGGTTGGGTGGATCTCCTACCAGCGTAGCTACGCCACCGGTATCGGTGAGCAGGGCTGCAGCGAGCAGGAACGGTATTGGGGTGATTTTCATCGACCTCGCGATCATGATGATCAGGGGCCCGAAGATGACCACCGTCGTCACATTGTCCAGCAACATCGATAACAGGGTAACTGCAGTGCCAAGCAACACCAGAAGCTTGAACTGGTGGCCGCGACTGATGCGTGCCATGTACTTGGCCATCGCTTCAAACCCGCCGGTCGGGATCATGATAGAAATAATCGCCATCATGCTGCCGAGCAGGAAGACGACATTCCAGTCCACCGCCTTGACCGCCAAAATGGAATCGTAGAAGCCATAGTACTGGCCGACGATGATCATAAGGATCGCGCCCAACATCGAAAACTTTGCGCGGTGAAACCCGTGCAGCGTTTCAGTGAAAATTCCAATGAACGTAACGGCCAGAACGATGCCGGAAGCAATCATCGATTCATTCAATACCAGGACTTCCACAGTTTTCCCCCGGAACAGCGCGCCGACTGCAGCATTTGGTTGCGCCGAGTATAGCAGTCCCGCCAAACCGGGCCAGAACCTTGCCGAAAGGGGTGGTGCATTCCTTTTTCATTGTGGTTAGAATGTATCTCCCTATCCCGATTGAAAGATATATTAAGAGGTTCAGGCCGCATGAGAAATTTCCTATTTACCTCGGAATCCGTTTCCGAGGGTCATCCGGACAAGGTTGCCGACCAGATTTCCGATGCGGTCCTGGATGCCATCCTGAAGAAAGACCCGGCTGCCCGCGTCGCCTGTGAAACCTTTGTAAAAACCGGCGTGGCCATCGTCGGCGGTGAAATAACGACCAGCGCCTGGGTGGATCTCGAAGCCCTCATTCGCAAGGTCATCGTCGATATTGGATATGACTCCTCGGACGTGGGTTTTGACGGCAAGACCTGCGGCGTGATCAATATCATCGGCAAGCAGTCTCTCGACATCAAGCGTGGGGTTGATCGCGGGCGTCCGGAAAATCAGGGTGCCGGCGACCAGGGCCTGATGTTTGGCTATGCAACCAATGAAACAGCCGTGCTCATGCCGGCGCCGATTTTTTATGCCCACGAACTGGTCAAACGCCAGTCGCTGGTGCGCCGTACTTCCAAGGCAGGCAAAGCGTTCCTGCGCCCGGACGCCAAGAGCCAGGTAACATTTCGATACGAAAATGGCAAGCCAGCGGGGATTGATGCGGTGGTGCTCTCCACCCAGCACAGCCCCGATATTTCCCAGAAAAACCTGCGGGAGCTGGTGATGGAGAAAATCATCAAGCCCGTGCTGCCGAAAGCCTGGCTTGACCGAAGAACCAGGTACCACATCAACCCGACCGGGCGTTTTGAAATTGGCGGCCCCGTGGGTGATGCAGGCCTGACCGGCCGCAAGATCATCGTTGATACCTACGGCGGTATGGCGCGTCACGGTGGTGGAGCATTTTCCGGAAAGGACCCTTCAAAGGTCGATCGTTCAGCGGCTTATGCCTGCCGCTACGTGGCCAAGAACCTGGTCGCCGCCGGGCTGGCTGACCGGGTTGAAATACAGGTGTCCTACGCCATCGGTGTCGCCAGGCCCACTTCGATCAGCGTGGAAACGTTTGGCACGGAAAAAATACCAGCGGAGAAAATCGAGCGGCTGGTACGGCAGAAATTTGATCTGCGTCCCTACGGCATCATCCGGATGCTCGACCTGATCCGGCCCATCTACCAGCCTCTCGCGGCCTACGGCCACATGGGACGGGAAGATCTAAACGTGAGCTGGGAAGCCACCACGCTGGCGGCAGAATTGCGCGAGGCAGCCGGGCTTTAGGCCTGGCCCTCTCCACACTGAATACGAACCAAACTGAATACACGGGAGTAGAACTGTGAATGCTGTCCTTGAACAGATGAACAAGCAGGATTTTTATGTTGCGGATATCGCGCTTGCCGGCTTCGGCCGCAAGGAAATTGCCATTGCCGAAACGGAGATGCCCGGCCTGATGGCATTGCGCGCGGAATACGCCGCTGCACAGCCTCTCAAGGGTACCCGCATAGCCGGCAGCCTGCACATGACCATCCAGACCGCGATGCTGATTGAGACGCTGGAAGCGCTGGGGGCACAAGTGCGTTGGGCGTCGTGCAATATCTATTCAACCCAGGACCACGCCGCCGCCGCGATCGCCAAGAACGGCACGCCGGTGTTTGCGTTCAAAGGTGAATCGCTGGATGAGTACTGGGAATTCACCCACCGGATTTTTGACTGGGGCCACGGCGAAAGTAATGAAAACTTTGCCAACATGATCCTTGATGACGGGGGTGATGCCACCTTGTTGCTGTATCTCGGCTCCAGGGCCGAGAAAGACCCTTCCTTGCTGGACAATCCGCACAGCGAAGAGGAAATTTCCCTGTTCAATGCCATTCGTCAGCGGCTGGCGAGCCGGCCCGGCTGGTATACCAGGGCGCTGGCGCAGATCAAGGGCGTTACTGAAGAAACCACCACCGGCGTGAAGCGCTTGTACCAGATGGCGCGGGATGGCCAATTGCCATTTCCCGCGATCAACGTTAATGATTCGGTGACCAAGTCCAAGTTCGACAACCTCTACGGCTGTCGCGAATCGCTGGTGGATGGTATCAAGCGCGCCACCGACGTCATGATCGCCGGCAAGATCGCCGTTGTTGCGGGATATGGTGATGTCGGCAAAGGCTGCGCGCAATCACTCAAGGGCCTGGGCGCAACCGTATGGATCACTGAAATTGACCCAATCTGTGCACTGCAGGCAGCCATGGAAGGGTTCCGCGTGGTGACCATGGACGAAGTGGCAGCAAAGGCCGACATCTTCGTTACGGCCACCGGTAATTTCCACGTCATAACCCACGACCACATGGTGCAGATGAAACACCAGGCTATCGTGTGCAACATCGGTCATTTCGATAACGAGATCGATATTGCCAGCCTGAAGAAATACAAATGGGAAAACATCAAGCCGCAGGTTGACCACATCATCTTCCCGAGCGGCCGGAGGATCATCCTGCTGGCCCAGGGGCGACTGGTGAACCTGGGCTGTGCTACCGGCCATCCCAGTTTCGTGATGTCGAATTCATTCAGCAATCAGGTGCTGGCCCAGATCGAATTGTGGAACCACGGCGACCGCTACGAGAACCAGGTTTATGTATTGCCCAAGCACCTGGACGAACACGTGGCGCGCCTGCATCTGGAGCGCATTGGTGTGCATCTCACCGAGCTGACTGCACAGCAAGCAAAATACATCGGTGTTGACGCCTCCGGGCCATACAAGCCGGATCATTACCGGTACTGAGTTGAGGGGCCTGGCCATTTGACCAGGCACTCTTCATGCCCGGGCACAAGGGTCAGGCAAAAAATGCCGGTAACCGACATTTCCTTCGAGTTTTTTCCGCCACGAACGGAAGAGCAGAGACTCATACTTGAGTCCACCTGGCAGAAGCTTGCGTCACTCAATCCCCATTATTTATCAGTAACCTTCGGCGCCGGTGGCTCGACCCTGGATGCAACCCGGGAAACGGTCATGGCACTGTTGCGGGACACGGGTGTGCCGGTGGCCCCCCACATTTCCTGCATGGTTCAAAGCCGCGAGACGCTGCGTGCCTTGCTGGATGGTTACCGCCAGGCCGGCGTGCGCCGTGTGGTGGTGTTGCGCGGGGATCGCCCCGATGGGGTGTCCGGCACTGGCCCGTTTCAAAACGCCAGCGGGTTGGTGAGTTTCATCCGCCAGGAATTTGCCGACCAGTTCCACATCGTGGTGGCAAGCTATCCCGAGTTCCATCCGGACTCACCCTCGGCGCATTCTGATCTCGAATTTTTCCGGCGCAAAGTAGAAGCCGGGGCAGACAGCTCCGTAACGCAGTATTTTTACAATGCCGACAGCTATTTTCGTTTCGTTGAAGACTGCCAGCGTTTGGGCGTGACTATCCCCATCACGCCAGGCATCATGCCCATCACCAATTACCGTCAGCTAGCGCATTTTTCTTCACTGTGCGGGGCAGAAATCCCCCAATGGTTGCGGCGACGGCTGGAAGGGTTTGGTGATGACGGGGCTTCGATCCGGGATTTTGGCCTCGACGTGGTGACCAGGCTGTGTGAACAGTTGCTGGCGGGAGGCGCTCCGGGCTTGCATTTCTATACCCTGAACCGCGCCAATGCGAGCCTGATGTTGTGGCAGCGCTTGAACGCCTTGCCGGTTGCCTGAATCAGGTTTCCATGCTTAGCCAGTACAAGGCAGTGAAGATTTTTGGATCCTGCGGGATACCCGCTGCGCGCCGGGCCTCCAGCCAGCGATCGACCTCAGCCAGCGGAACGACGTGGACGGTGATGTCTTCACTGCTGTCACCGCCGCCGGCCGACACGCGCTGCAATCCCCGGGCTAACACAAAGGTAATGACTTCGTCACTCATGCCCGCTGAACTGGGACAGGTCATCAGCACTTCCAGGTGCGCGGCTTCGAAGCCGGTTTCCTCAAGCAGTTCACGCTGAGCGGCAAGCAGCACGGGCTCGTCCCGCTCGGTCAAATCCCCCACCAGCCCTGCGGGCAGCTCTATGACCGTGGAGTTGACAGGGATGCGGAACTGCTCGACCAGCACCAACTCGCGCTGGTCGGTGACGGCTATGAGGGCAACCACGCCCGAAGCATTGCTGCGGCTGACAAACTCCCAGCGACCAATTTTGAGCAGGCTCAGATAGCTTCCCCGGTATAATGATTCACGACTCTGCATGGCGCCCACTCTCTGTTAAAATTGCGCCATTGTAAAACAGCCAGGATGGCACGGTGAGGATTCGTTCCGTGGTAGCCAGGGCCTGCGTGGCAATGCACTGCGGGTCGTGGAACCAACCGGGTTGATTTTGCTCAAACATGCCTGCCTATCACCCCGGGAAACTGATATGACACTCACTTCGCTGAACGCTACGGCCCTGTCGTGCGCCCTTATTCTCTGCAGTCCCGCCGCGTGGTCGCAGTCCGTGCCAGCCGAACCGGCGCAGGCGGCACCGCCGGTTCCTTCGACTGCTCCGGCTGTTGACAACACGAAATCGAGGAAGCTTTTTCCTCCTGACCTGAAGGGATTGCACGAAATGGCTGTAGCGTCCCACCAGGAAAAAGAGTGGCTGCGATTCCTGCAGGCAACCATCAAGTTGCGCGCTTTACGTCCCTACGAACCTTTGTACATGGAGTGGATGGTGTTCGGTGCCGCGCAGCTGGGCAAGATGCCCACTGCCTACAATTACATGCACGTCATGCAGCAGCAGGGCTTGTCTTTCGACTTCAACTCCAGTGAAGACACCGTGAAAATCCGCAAAACGGAAGTTTACGATTACCTGAATGACCTGATGATCAAGGCGGGTGAGCCCATGGGTGAGGGCAAGGTCGCGTTCACCTTGCCGGAGACTACCATGCACCCGGAAAGTATTGCCTGGGATGATAGTCGCGGGGCGTTCCTGGTAGGCACGCTCGATACGGGTGTCGTATTTGCTGTTACACCGAATGGCAAGAGCAAAAAACTGTTGCGAGCTTCAAAAAAGAACGGGATTCTGGCCATCACCGGCCTGGTAGTTGACGCAGCCAGGAATCGATTGTGGCTAAGTTCGGCCGGCGTTCCTGTTTTCATCGGCCTGCCGCCTGCCGACCTCGGTCGCGCAGCACTGCTGGAGTTTGATCTGAAGACCCTGAAATTGCTCAACCGCTTTGACTTTCCAGTTGATGCCCTCCCGCACGTGCCTGGCCGGATTGGTATCACACCGCAGGGCAATATCTACATTATTGATCGGGCTGTGCCCATGGTATTTCGCAAGATGGCAGATGGTAGCCGGGTGGAACCCTTCATGGCCAAGAGCGACATGACGGGGTTCAAGGACATGGCGCTGTCGGATACCGGCACGAAGATCTACATCGCTGATGCGGCCCTTGGCATCGTGGTAGTGGACATTGAAGCGAAAACATCCACGATGCTGGGTGTGCCGGAAACACTGAATGTTGGCGGGATTTCCGGCTTGATGCACAGCGAGGACAGTTTGTTGATGCTGCAGAATGGAATTACTCCGCAAAGATTGATGCGGCTCACCCTGGCCCCGAACGGCCTGGATGTAGCCACGGTAACCCCGCTCGCCATTGCCCTTGAAGAATTCGATTCACCCGCCTTTGGCGTGGTAAACACCGGTGCGATTTACTACTTTGCCGAGGGCAACAAGGGCGATGTAAATGGTACAAGCGCCGGGACCACGGTGGTCAAGACACCCATGGTCCTGAGTGAGCCTGTAGCACCGGTGGAGAACAGAAAATACAATGCTGACGTCGCGGCCAAGAAGGCAAAGCACTGAGCGATTGCCTGGCTAAACTCGCAGACAGCGCTGGCGTAGCATGCCGCCAAATTGCAACTGGTCAAACAGGCGGTTGAGGCCGGCAGTATCCACCACGTTGCGCTGGATTTCAGGCCTTGCGAGGGCGGACGCAACATTGGTCTGGATGACGGTCAGACGGCGGGCCAGTTCAGCGGCCGCGCGATGAGTGCGTAGTTTTTGCTGCAGGGATTTCGCGCCGCGAATGCTGAGGTGCTGCACTTCTTCGAGGCGGTTGAAGATGGAGTCCATGTCGCCGAAATGCTGCAGCAGGGCGGATGCTGATTTCGGACCCACGCCCGGTATTCCGGGAATGTTGTCCACCGCATCACCAGCGAGCGCCAGGTAGTCAGCAATCTGTTCTGGTGTGACGCCGAATTTCTGCACTATCTGCGCGGCACCGAGTTTTTCGTTGCGTGAAAAATCCCACCAGTGGTCCCCCGGGCGAACCAGTTGGGCGAGGTCTTTGTCACTGCTGACCACGCATACCGGGTGGCCGCGCGCACGCCAATGCTCAGCCAGGGTTCCAATCAGGTCATCGGCCTCAAACCTGGGGTCGGCAAAGCAGCGCAGACCGAGGCATTCAGCAATCGACCGGGCCCACTGGAACTGCCGTTTCAAATCTTCCGGCGCCGGGTCGCGGTTGGCTTTGTACGCGGGATAAATTTCGTTGCGATAACTTGTGGTCAGTGACTCGTCAAAGGCCACGGCTACATGCTGGGCAGACGTTTGTTCCAGCATGCTGCACAGAAACCCGCAGAAGCCGTAGGCCGCGTTGGTAGGCTCGCCCCGCGCATTAGTGAAATCATCCGGGACCGAAAACCACGCACGAAAAATATACACGCTGGCATCGATCAGGTAGACGGGTGGAAGGCTCATGTGCGGGGATTATTGCACAGAACTGGAATGACCTAGGCCAACAACTCCTGCCCTTGTTCAACGCGTTTGCGCAAAACGCTGTTGCGCGGGAAGTGCGCCAGCAGGAACTCCATCTGGTCGGCCAGGATTCTGCGGCCCTGCAGGTAGATGTATTCGGCGTGGGTCGGGGTAAATGGAATCGCCAGCAATTGCAGGCCTGCTTGCTCCGGCGTGCGACCGGCTTTATGGTTATTGCAGCGCTTGCAGGCAGTTACAACGTTGGCCCAGGTATCCTTGCCGCCCTGGCTGAATGGCTTGACATGGTCCCGCGAAAGCATGAAGTTGGGAAACGGTATACCGCAATACAGGCACAAAGACTGGTCCCTGCGGAACAGGGCCTTGTTGCTCAGCGGAGGTGTATAGCCACTGGCAAAAAGATGGGCGTGGGGGTGATGGCCCCAGCTGGCGATTATGGCGTTGACTTCGATGGAGCTGCGTTCCCCGGTGACGGCATTGATGCCACCGCGGATGCGATACAGGGTCCGTCCGAGCGAGTAACTAACCTGGTCCAGCGCGATAAGGCGTACCGCTTCCTGGTAGCCGATCCATTCCAGCGGCATGCCGGAAACGTCGGTTCTCAAAACCTGTTGCTGTAGATCCATGTCCTGCTCACTGTGCTGCCGGGGTAGATATGAAACAAGGCATCAACATAGCGTATTTGTGTTTTCTTGTACCGGTTGTATATCCGGTTTGCTCTGAAATGGCAAGACTGGGCCGCGAACCCTCCCTGGCGGATCCTCGCCGGCAGTCGACCAAGGGGGCGCGAGCTGGTGCCCGTGGTCAGCTTGGGGGCGCAATCCGCCGCCGGTATCCTTTCCCGGGAGACGCCGTGAATACATCCCTGTAGGCTTGGATGCGGCTTCCCTGCCGCATACACTCCCTGGAAAGGCTCCCTGACCCCGCAACGGACCAACAGCGGTGGATTAAGGGCGTCTCCCGGGAAGTGATGTCGGTCACAGCTCGCGCCCCCAAGCAGACCGGCGGCGAGGAAGCTACGAGAAGGATTCACAGAATTTTCTGGAAGTGGCCCCAGGCCCCGCCGTTTACCGCGTTAGGTGCACAGCAGAACCGCCGTGTGAAAACCCGGTCCAACACCCGGTCAAATCGGATGAGATAGCAATGCACAACGCACCAAAAGCCCTTCACTTCGTGGTCCTCGCCCAGGGTTTGCTCATCAGTACCCTGGCAGTTGCCGCACTACCACCTGCGATTGGCGGGGAGCCCCTGCCATCACTCGCGCCGGTGCTTGAGCGGGTTACACCTTCCGTGGTCAATGTTTACACCCAGACGCGGGTACGCATTCGCAGTCCTTTGCTCGATGATCCATTCTTCCGGCGCTTTTTCAATGTTCCTGACCAGCCGCGCGAACGGGTTTCGCAAAGCCTTGGTTCCGGCGTCATTGTCGATGCTGACGAGGGTTATGTGCTGACCAACAATCATGTGATTGAGGGCGCAGATGACATATCGGTAACCTTGTCCGATGGCCGCAGTTTCACCGCTGAGGTAATTGGCACCGATCCGGACACGGATCTCGCCATGGTGCGGATCAAGGCAGACGGCCTCCACGCATTACCCCTGGCGGATTCCAGCCTGCTGCGCGTGGGCGATTTTGTCGTCGCCGTCGGCAACCCTTTTGGCCTCGGCCAGACAGTCACCTCCGGCATAGTCAGCGCGCTGGGGCGTGCCGGTTTCCGGGGACTGGAATTCCAGAACTTCATCCAGACCGACGCATCCATCAATCCGGGTAACTCCGGCGGTGCACTGGTCAACCTGCGCGGCGAACTGGTGGGAATCAACAGTGCCATTTTTACTCCCAGTGCTGGCAACGTGGGCATTGGCTTTGCCATCCCGTCCGTGATGGCCCGTTATGTGCTGGAACAGCTTGCCCAGTATGGTGAGGTCCGTCGCGGAACCCTGGGCATCTACGTACAGGACTTGACGGAAGACCTGGCCGCAGCCCTGGGCTCTGGTGATATCCACGGAGCCCTGGTTGCGGAAGTCGTCGAAAGGTGAGGGTTACATCGTCAGGGTGGATTGATTCCACCCACGCAGATACCATTCAGCCCAGCCAGCTACGGGAGTTACGATGAGTTACCAGGTCAGCGAGAAGCCTTCCACCGCGGCAGTGCCGCTGGTGCCTGTCCAAAAAGATGGTCTGGAGCAGTGGTTGGCAGCCGCTCCGGAGCGCTTACGCCGTTGGCTGGCAGCGTCAGGGTTTAAGGCGCGGCCGGGCCAATGCCTGGCCTTGCCGGATGAGCAGGGCAACATCCAGAGTTGTATTTTCGGTATGCAGGATGAAGGCTGGCTGTACCAGCTTGCAGCCATATACCGCGACTTGCCTGAAGGAACCTACAACCTTGTATCCGATTGGACCGAAGAGCAGGTCTGCCAGGCCAGCCTGGGCTGGGGATTAGCCGCCTACCGTTTTGACCGCTACCGAAAAAATGGTCAGCCGAAGCGCACCCTCGTACTCAAACCGCGCCATGCGCAACAGGTGCAGGCCCTGTGCACGGCCCAATGCCTGGTGCGTGATCTGGTCAATACCCCAACCGAGCACCTTGGTCCGGAGCAACTCGCCGATGCCGTCCTGGCAGAAGCAGCCCGCTTTGGCGCAAAGTGCACAGTAATCACCGGCGAAGAGCTATTGCGCCGCAACTTTCCCGCCATACATGCGGTGGGGCGGGCATCCAGCAACGCGCCCCGTCTGGTGGAAATGACCTGGGGGGAAACTGCTGCACCCTTGCTTGCCCTCGTGGGCAAAGGCGTTTGCTTCGACACAGGCGGGCTGGACCTGAAAAATTCTTCAGGCATGGCCTTGATGAAAAAAGACATGGGTGGAGCAGCCCATGCCCTGGCCCTGGCGCGCCTGGTCATGGAGCATCAACTGCCAATCCGCTTGCTGGTGCTGGTACCAGCAGTGGAAAACTCGGTTTCCGGTAATGCCTACCGGCCGGGTGACGTGATTGCTACGCGCAAGGGGTTGAGTGTTGAAATCGGCAATACCGATGCCGAGGGGCGGGTAGTATTGTCTGATGCCCTCGCACTGGCCTGTGAGCATGATCCCGACCTGGTGATTGATTTTGCCACCCTGACCGGCGCCGCCAGGGTAGCCCTTGGAGCCGATCTGCCGCCATTGTTCAGCAACCGGGCGGACATTGCGTGGGCGATCCAGCAAGCCGGTGACGAAGTCGAAGATCCCTTGTGGACCATGCCGCTCTACCAGCCCTACGTGGAGCAGATCAGGAGTCCGATCGCGGACCTGAACAACTCATCGAAAAGCCCCTATGGAGGTTGTATCACCGCTGCCCTGTTCCTGCAGCAGTTCGTGGCCAGCAAAACGCCCTGGGTGCACATCGATACTTTTGCGTGGAACCAGTCGGGCCGGCCAGGGCGGCCGGAAGGTGGCGAGGCGCTGGGACTGCGGGCCGCATTCCGCTTTCTGCAAACCCGCTATGCCTGATTCCGCTGCCCGGGTCGTGGCCGGCCGGAGTTAAAGCAGGACAAAACCTGCTACTGCCGCCGCGCCGGAGAGGAGTCCAAGCAATATTACGTAGGACACGCCGATGATGGAGAACTTCAAAAAGGTCATCACCCAACCCTGTCGATAAACGGTTTTCAGTGAAATCAGCAAGTACAGTGGAATCCAGCACAGCAGGATGATGGTAATCCTGGATGCGAATTCGCTGGGCTGGCCGGACTCGGTCGGGTCCAGCAGGTGCGCCACGGAATCTGTCACCAGGGTCAGGATGAAAATCAGGAACAGGAAGGCGTGGTTATGCAGGGCATGAATCAAGTGCTCCACATAATATTTGCCGGCGAAGGGGTACCAGAATTTGAACAGCAAGGCGACCAGCGGCAGCATCACAAATACAGCGACCGGCAGCAGTCGATGATTTGGCGCTCTCTTCTGCGTCATCGCCGAGGAGCAGGTGCAGGCCGCCGGGTTTTCCATCCGCATTTCCCAGGACGTCTATGGCATCGCCAGCGAGCGTGCCGGCGAGAATAAAGAACAGCATGCTGGAGAAAATGTAGAGTCGCATGGGAGTAACGTAGCGAAAGCGCCGCCCTTCGAGATAGTCACGCGTCAACTTGCCCGGGTGGAACAGCAGCGGTCTGAGCGTGCGCATGAAGCGCGAATCCAGGTCGAGTACGTCTTCCAGCAGGTCGCGCAGCAAGGCCGGAAAAAAGCGCATCAGGTTCTTGTCGGGCTGGCCGCAGTAATAGCAAAACGGCCCCTTGAGTTCCGTGCCGCAATTGAGGCAGGCCGGCGAATTGGCCAGTTTTCTCGGGGCCAGTGTATAGCGCCTGTTTGGAACCACCAGGGGCTTTGCAGCAGCCGCGCTGCTGATTTCCTCTTCGCTCTTGCTCATGAGTTCATGATGCCTGCTTTCCACAGCCAGTCAATGGTGTCCTGCAGCAGGGGCCGGATGGGTGTTGAGCGGTAACCCAGCTCCCTGCAGGCACGGCTTGAATCGCAGTAGATGTGGTGAATAATCATGACAGCCGACTCGGGAGTGATGTCCGGCTCTTTGCCGGTCAGTTTCGCCAAGAGGGTCTTTATCCCGGCTGCAGAGCGCAGTATCCACCCGGGCGTTACTCTCGCTGGCACAGGCTTTCCGAGCAACTCGCCTGCGAGTTTGACCAGCTCCAGGAACGTGGCATCTTCACCGCCCAACAAATAGGACTCACCCTTCGCGCCGAGACTGAAAGCCGCGATATGCGCTTTCGCCACTTCGCGCACATCGGCAAATGAGCCCCCGCCTGGCGGCACGCCCGGCAGCTTGCCGCGATGAACCATGCGCAACATGGTGGACCAGTTATGGCGGTCACCCGGTCCAAGAATATGTGCAGGACAGAGAATGACTGCATCAAGTCGCCCTTGGTCAACCGCTTCCTTTACCATCAGCTGGGCAATGTGCTTGGTGCGCACGTAATTGATCCAGTCGGTAGCATTGGTGCGCGGGCTATGTTCATTGAGCAGGCCGTCCTGCAGGCCCCAGGTCGTGAAACTCGATGTGTGAACCAGGCGGCCGGCATTTTTCCGGACCGCTGCCTCGATCACGGACCGTGTGCCAGCAATGTTGATCCGGCTCTGCTCTGCGTTATTGCGGGACCAGACGTTGGTGCTGGCAGCGACATGAAATACTGCATCGGTGTGCTGGGGCAGTGCGCGCGCGACCGAGTCTGCATCCGCAAGATCACCAAGATGTACCGCAACCGGAACATCGCGGATGTCGTCCAGCGATGAGGTGGGTCGTGCGAAGATCGAAACGTTCCAACCCTGGCGGTGCAGTTCCCGTACCAGGTTGGAGCCGACGAATCCTGAAGCCCCGGTTACAAATGCATTAAGACTCATGGCTTTGTATCCCTGCGGTACAATGCCCGGCCGGTTTGCGGCCATGGCTCAAGACACTACCCCTGTGAACAGTATAACCAAATCCCACGACCATCTCGCCGAGGTGCGCCGCACCTTGCAACTGGCGATACCGGTGGTACTCGGCCAGGTGGCAATTTTCAGCATGAATTTTGTCGATACCGTCATGTCCGGCCATTTGCCGCAAAAGGACATTGCCCTGGCGGGCCTGGGCGTAGGCGGCTCGATCTGGTCGGCCCTGATGATGTTTACCATAGGCATGCTGATGGCGGTGCAGCCCAGCGTGGCGCACCTCGATGGCGCGGGCAGGAGGCTGGAGGCGGGTGCACTGACCCGGCAGGCGCTGTGGATCGCTTTGTTCATTGCTGTGCCCTATTGGGCGGTGTGCTATTTCAGCGAGCACCTGCTGCAGCTGTTTCGCATTGACCCCGTGATCATCCCGGTTGCCGCCGGTTATCTGCGCGCTATTTCCTGGGGCGCCCCGGCTCTCTGCCTGATCTTCCTGCTGCGGTTTTTCAGTGAAGGCGCAGGCCGGACCCGGCCGACCATGTTCTATGGCATCCTGGGTGCTGCTTTGAACATCCCGCTCAACTACACCCTGATGTTTGGACATTTTGGTTTTCCCGCCTTGGGAACCATCGGATGCGGTTACGCCACCGCCATCGTGATCTGGCTGCAACTGGGCATGGTGCTGTCCTACCTGGGCATGCACCATCACTTCAAACCCTTTGAACTGTTCCATCGTATCGATGCGCCGCGGTGGAGGGAAATTGCCTCCTTGCTGCATCTGGGGATTCCGATTGCTGTTTCAGTTTCACTGGAAAACCTGCTGTTTGTTGGCGCTGCCCTGCTAATCGGCCGGCTGGGTCCCTTGCCTTCGGCTGCTCACCTGGTTGCCATCAATTTTTCCGCGCTGGTATTCATGATTCCTCTCGGCATGTCGAGCGCCGTGGCAGTGCGTGTGGGCAACGCCCTGGGCCGCAAGGATCCGGCCTCCGCACGCTACGCCGGTATCGTTGGAATTTTGCTGGTAGCAGTCTCGCAGTGCGTGAACATGACCGTCATGTTTGTATTCCCCGCACAGATCGTTGGCATGTATACCGACGACTCCGCTGTAGCGGCAATGGCGGTCAGCCTGTTGTTCTATGCCGCTGTGTTCCAGTTGCCCGATGGCATCCAGATCTGTTCTGCCGGCGCCTTGCGCGGATTGAAAGATACGAAAATACCTATGCTCTTTAATCTGGTTGCCTATTGGCTGGTGGGTATGAGCCTGGGCTATTACCTCACCTTCAGTGTCGGGCTTGGCCCTGCAGGCATGTGGATCGGAATGATCGCAGGCCTGTCTGTCGGTGCCGTGCTACTCACTGGCCGGTTCCTGCAGCGTACCTCGCGGCTGATCCGCTCTGCCCCGGTAAATGCTTGAGGCGGCCAGTCACGGAATGCTACTTGCCCAGTGATTGCTCCCACTCCCTGAACCTCCGGTCCAGATCCCTGATGCGCTCGTCGTGCGGGCACGACTCGGGCGCGTTGGCCGGAGCTTGCGCCTGAGCGGCATCCTGTGGCTGGCGGCGCCGATCCGCGGCGTGAAACAACAGGGCCAGCACGCCGTAAACAATTACCGCCAGCACAGTCTTGACCAACAACAGGACAATAAAAACAGCACGCAAGGCCCAAACGTTGAAATGCAGCAGGTCGGCGAAGTGGCTGCAGACTCCCGCCAGTAATGGTCCTGTGGTGGTTGGGTTTTGCTGAGCAGGTAGCAGCAGTATTCATGCCAGCAAAGATATTCATTTAAACTCAAAGGGCTGAGTCCAGTAAAATTGAATTTTGCAGTGCCGTCTTGGCGTAAATAGCCGAAATCTGGCGAAGGATTGCCGTGCAGCCCGGCGCCTGCAGTCTTAGAATAGGACTCCCTACACAGGATGGTTGCAATGCCCAACTCCGAAAGATCTGCGCTGACACGGTTTTTCCTTGGCCTCTGGAACGTTATCGATGGCGCCAGGAAGCTGGTGCTTAACGCCATCTTTCTGCTTATTCTTTTTTTGTTGGTAATGGCGTTCATTGACACCGGCGATTCGCTGGTAGTGCAACCCAATACTGCCCTGATCGTCAGCCCCTCCGGCAACGTGGTTGAGGAATACAGTGGCACGCCGCTGGATCAGGCGCTGATGCAGGTTACCGAGGAAAAACCATCCGAAACCCGCCTGCGTGATTTAGTCGAGGCCATGCGGCGCGCGCGTGATGATCAGGGCATCGTGCGATTGGTCATCGACCCGGGTTACATGGAGCATATCGGCCTGGCTCAGCTGGGCGAGCTGGAAGCCGCGGTGCTGGATTTCAAAACCTCCGGCAAGCCGGTGGTGGCGGTGACCGACCAACTCACCCAGCAGCAGTATTACCTGGCCGCCATGGCGGATGAAATCTGGTTGAACCCGGAAGGCATGGTGTGGTTGGACGGCTTTTCCAACTACCGTAATTTTTACAAGGACGGGCTGGACAAGCTGGAGGTTGAGGTAAACCTGTTCCGGGTAGGCGAGTTCAAATCCGCAATGGAACCGTTCATCCGCAACGATATGTCTCCGGCAGACCGCGAAGCTAACCTGTACTGGCTTGGCAGCCTTTGGCAGCAGTATCTTGAAGCCATCTCCCGGCAGCGCGGCATTCCTCTACTCGACCTGTCCCAGGCAGTAAACGATTTTGCCAACCGCCTGGACGCAGCAGGTGGTGATTTCGCTAAACTGGCGCTGGACCAGGGGCTGGTTGACCGGCTGATCAGCCGCCCCGAAGCCAACGTGGAACTAGCCCGCCTGGGTGCGTCCGCAAAGGGCAGCGAAGGGTTTCGCCAGGTCGCTTTTGACAAATACCTGGCACTCACGGAACCTGCGCCCAGGCCGGACTCTGAAAACAAGGTGGCGGTGGTGGTGGCAGAAGGAGAAATCCTGCGAGGCGTGCAGCCACCAGGTGCAATCGGCTCTGAAACCATGGCTGAACGGCTGCGGACTGTGGGTGAAGACGCTGCAGTTAAGGCGGTAGTGCTGCGGCTTAACAGCCCCGGTGGCGACAGCTTCGCTTCCGAAATCATTCGCCGCGAGGTGCAGGCGCTCAGGGACGGCGGCAAGACCGTGGTGATATCCATGAGCGATGTGGCCGCCTCGGGCGCCTACTGGATCGCCATGGCCGGGGAAGAAGTCTGGGCCAGCCCGGCATCAATCACCGGCTCCATCGGGGTGTTTGGGTTCATCCCGACTTTCTCGCGACCGCTGGAAAAAATCGGCATTCATACCGATGGCGTGGGTACGACACCATTGGCCGGGAGGCTACGATTGGACATGCCACTGGACCAGGATCTGAAGCGTATTTTCCAGACTGCAACCGATCGAACGTACCGTGAATTCCTCCAGGTTGTCGCACAGGGCAGGGGCATGACCGAGCAGGCGGTTGACGAAGTCGCGCGCGGACGGGTATGGAGCGGCACACAAGCGAAGGACCGGGGCCTGGTGGATCAAACCGGAACTCTGCAGCAGGCGATAGATTCCGCGGCGCGCATTGCCGGATTGGGCGCGGACTACCATGTGGAGTACAACGAAGCGGAGCTCAGTCCCATTGAAACCTTCGTGCTGAATCTGGTGGGGGATAAGGCATCCCGGCTGGGGCTTACCCGGCACGCAGATGCATGGATGAACAGTGGCTTATTCGAGAGCGTATTGAATGACTTGCGGCTGTTGGCCAGTGCCGGTGATGGTTTTACTTTGGCGGCACATTGCCTGTGTGCCGCGCCTTGACGGTCAACGGCGTTTAGTGGGGTCCGGCAAGCCGCTGTAGAGCAGCCAGTGCTTTAACTGCGGGTCATAGCGCCACACCTGCTCATCCGTGATGGTGCGTTCAACGGCCTGGGTGTGGTTGTACATTTTGATGTCTACAGTTTGTATCGCGGTCATGCCCCCGTCGGTCACGGCAAAGGCTCGAGGCGTGTAGCTGGTCACCTTGAACATCTGCAGGCGTTCCATTTCGAGCTGGCTTACGGGGTGCTCTTCCAGGTAGGCCGGAGCAAGAAAGCTCACCGCACCGTCCCACTCACTCCAGCGCACAAGCGCTTCATATTGCTTTAACGTGTCGTCGCGGTTTGTGTTGATCCCGCTGGGCGGAAGACAGCCCGGCAAGGAAAGCAACAGGAGCATCATCGGGAACATCATAAGGAACATCGGCAGAAACTTTATTGGGGGTCGCGCCACTGCCGTCGCGCCGGGCTTGAACGAGTTCTGCCTGTGCATGATCTGTTTCATTTCAATTCCTCTTCAACGCGACGAATTCAGACTGGAACGTTACTGCTTCTTGTCCTGCTGA
>SHZL01000204.1 GCA_009692275.1 Lysobacterales bacterium
GAGCATGCGCTCTCCGCTGATGAGGAAAATATTGCCTGAAATACCACTGATCACGTGGTCTTCAGGGTCAAGCAGGATGGCCTCCTGAATCGTTGGGTCAGTCCATTCAGAGCGGGCAATCACCTGCTCCAGGCGATTAAGATGCTTGATGCCTCCCAGCGCCGGTTGCAGCGCGAGGCGCAGACTGGCGATACGCGCGTTGATGCCGTGCAGGGCCTGGTGCTCAATGTCTTCCGGCATGGAATACGCACTCACGACCCGGCACGAACCGCTGGCGTTAGCCGGGTCATATCCCCGACCGCCGGTTCCCCGGGTCACGATGATTTTTACGACACATGCCTTGCGGCCAGCACTGACCGTCTGGACTTCGCGCAGCAAAACATTCTGTGGAGTCAGTTCAAGGCCAAGTCTTTTACATCCTGTGGCCAGGCGGTCCATGTGAAACTGCCAGAAGCGGGGTACTCCTCTGAACACGGCAAGTGTTTCGAAAATACCATCGCCATAATGAAGGCCGCGATCCGCACATGAAATGTGGGTTGAAAGTTCGCCATTGACCAGGCAATCAAGCACGCGCTGCCTCCACAACGTCCTGCGACAATGCCAGCAGCATGCCACGGGCCTTGTCGAGTGTTTCCTGCAATTCATGTTCGGGTTCAGAATCCGCCACGATTCCAGCCCCGGTTCGAAAAGTGATCTTGCAGTCCTCCAGCAGCATGCTTCGAATCAGGATATTGAAATCCATGCTCCCATCCAGGCCGAGATAGCCCATTGAGCCGGTATAAAACCCGCGGCCAACCTGCTCAAGCTCGGCAATAATTTCCATGCACCGCACCTTTGGGCACCCGGTTATGGTGCCACCTGGAAATACGGCCTTGATGGTATCGACAGGAGTCGCACCCGGCTGCAAGTCTCCACACACATTGGAGACAATGTGATGCACGTGTGCATAACTCTCTATCACCATTAATTCATTAACCTCTATGGTTCCCGGAACGCATACGCGGCCCAGGTCGTTGCGTTCGAGGTCAATCAACATGATGTGCTCCGCACGCTCCTTCACATTGTCAATCAACTCCCGCGACAATGCCAAGTCCTGGTCCACGGTCTTGCCGCGAGGCCTGGTGCCGGCAATCGGCCTGGTTTCCACGCACCTTCCGCGGATTTGCACCAGGCGTTCCGGGGAAGAACTGAGCATGGTTGCAGCGCCCCATCGCATCATCCCCGCAAACGGCGCAGGGTTGTGCTGGCACAACTGACGATAGACCGCCACGGGGTCCGGTGCCTGAGTAAACCTGCCGGTCCACAGGCGGGAAAGATTGACCTGGAATACATCGCCGTCCCGCAGGTAGCGCAAAATCTTTTTCACACCGGATGTGAACTTACCCGGAAGCTCTGCTTCAAGTCGCTCGAGCCTGGGTAGGCAGGCAAACTGGGGTTCTCCTGATTGATCCAGCAACTGCAGCATCTTCGCCAGAAGGTCGGCAGACTCAGCCACGACAAGGGCCCGCGACTCAGCACACTGCCCTTCCGGGTCTGGGTGAAAAACAATAATTGCTGCCGGGCATCTGCACGCGAAGGCATCCGGGAGGCTGGTCCCTTGCGCCGGCAGACGCAGGCTGGATTCAATTTCGGCAGCCATTTCATAGCCCAGGTAGACAAACCATCCACCCAAAAAGGGCAATTCAGGCTCGTTTTCAATTACAGCCTGGACTTCGCCCGATTTTTCCGCCAGGTACCAGCTATCCAGGCGGTCAAAAAACGACTCCCCTTGTCCGGGTCCGGTCACAATTCCGGATGAGTGGCGGACGAGGATGTCCGCAGAGGCGTAGAGCAACAGGCTGCGCCTTCCTGGCTGGCCGTTGGCAAAACTTTCGAGCAGAAAGGGAAATGCTTCAGGAAACTGCTGCGCAAGCGCCGCAAGGTCCGGCACACCGCTCAGCCAATGAGTGTGCTTGCCACTCATTTCTCAGACAGGCATTTCTGCGTGTAACATTTCTTAGGCAGACATTTCTTAGGCGGGTATTTCTTAGGCACGCACTGTTGAGTCTTCAAGCCTGGAACTTGCGCAGAACGAGGGTCCCGTTTGTTCCGCCGAAGCCAAACGAATTGGACAGGGCCACCTCGATATTCATCTCCCGGGCCTGGTGCGGAACGTAATCCAGGTCGCAGCCTTCGCCCGGGTTGTGCAGGTTAATGGTCGGTGGCGCCAGGCGGTCCCGCATGGCCAGGATGGTGAAAATTGCTTCTGCTCCGCCCGCCGCGCCAAGCATGTGGCCCGTCATGGACTTGGTGGAACTGATGGCCACTTTGCGCGCGTGGTCGCCCAGGGTCGTTTTGACTGCATCAGATTCCGCACGATCACCCAGTTGCGTGGAGGTACCGTGGGCATTGATATAGTCCACTTGTTGTGGGTTGATGTGAGCGTCAGCCAGTGCAATTCTCATGCAGCGGGCAGCCCCCTCGCCATCGGCCGGTGGTGCAGTCATATGGTAAGCATCCCCGCTCATGCCGAATCCGGCCAATTCGGCATAGATACGTGCCCCCCTGCGCCGTGCATGCTCCAATTCTTCCAGCACCACTACCCCGGCTCCATTGGACAGGACGAAACCGTCACGGTCACGATCCCACGGACGACTGGCTGCGGTAGGGTCGTCATTCCGCGTGGACATGGCCTTGGCTGAAATAAATCCTGCCATTGCGGTCGGAGAGGTTCCGTATTCAGCACCACCGGCGACCATGACATCCGCATCACCGTAACGAATCATGCGTGCCGCTATTCCAATGTTATGGGTGGAGGTTGTACATGCAGTCACAATGGCTATGTTTGGACCCTTGAAACCGTAGCGGATGGAAATGATGCCGCTGATCATGTTGACGATGGAGCCGGGAATGTAAAATGGAGAAACTCTTCTCGGGCCCTTGTCCCGATAGGTCAGCATCGTGCTTTCAATCGTGGAAATCCCACCGATACCCGAACCAATGGCGCAGCCAACGCGTTCGCCATCGACTCCTGCTGCGTCGCCCTGCAGTGCCGCGTCCTCAATGGCCTGCACCGACGCCGCAATGCCGTAATGCACAAACTTGTCGTAGCGCCTCACTTCTTTATCATCGATATAGCGTGAGAGCTCCAGGCCACGGATTTCGCCGGCAATGCGGGTGGACAATGCGGAGCCATCAAACTCGGTGAGCGGGCCGATGCCACTTCGTCCATGGCAAATCGCTTCCCATGATTCGTCAACGGAATTTCCGACCGGGCAGATCAGGCCCATACCGGTTACGACGATGCGACGTTGTGTCACGCTGAAAACCTCTATTGTTTTTTTCTAACTCACTAACGGAGTCAATGGAAAGGTAGGGGTTTGGCGGCCGGTAATGCCCGGCCAGCCAGGATCTAACGAAGTGAATATCTCAGACGTTAGCAGTAACGTAGTCAATCGCCTGCTGCACGCTGGTGATTTTCTCGGCTTCTTCATCAGGAATCTCACACTCGAATTCCTCTTCCAGAGCCATCACCAGTTCAACAGTATCCAGCGAGTCCGCACCAAGGTCGTCGACGAAGGATGCACTGGGCGTAACTTCGTCTTCTTTGACTCCGAGTTGCTCGATGACGATTTTCTTGACGCGTTCTTCAATACTGCTCATTTTCGGGATTATCCTCTTTTGTGTGATACAGGGCCGCAATTCTAGTGAATCTATGCCTCCGATACTAGCTTATTGCCATTCGGACCAGTATGGTGCTTACGCCAGATATTAAAGCTTTAAATATATTTATCAGATAGATAAAGCTTATACCTAAAAACATTCACATATACATTCCGCCGTTAACGTGCAAAGTATGGCCGGTAATGTAGCCACCGGCAGGTGATGCGAGAAACGCGACGGCTGCAGCGATATCCTGCGGCTGGCCAAGCCGCTGCAACGCAATGCCTTGCAGCAATTCATCGCGCTGCGCCTGATCCATTGATCGCGTCATGTCGGTATCAATGAAACCGGGCGCGATGACATTAACCGTAATGGCGCGGGATCCCACTTCCCGTGCAAGGGAGCGGCTGAAACCCTCGATTCCGGCCTTGGCTGCAGCATAGTTCACCTGGCCCGCATTACCCATGGAAGCAACTACGGAGGAAATGCTGATAATGCGACCGGAACGGGCCTTCATCATGCCCCGCAGACAAGCCCTGCTCAAGCGGAAGATCGATTTTAGGTTGGTGACCATCACGTCGTCCCAGTCAGCGTCCTTCATCCGCAGCAGCAACTGGTCGCGGGTGATTCCTGCGTTATTAACCAGGATCGTGGGTGCACCTAAGGACCCCGCAAGGCTCTGCACCAATTCCTCCACAGCATGAGCGTCAGTAACATTCAGCACCGCACCCCGGCAGTCCGGATTAAGCGCACTTAGCCGTTGGGTGATCGCCGCGCTTCCTGCAGCGCTGGTAGCGGTGCCAATCACTCGTGCTCCCATCTGTGCAAGGGTGTCAGATATGGCCGCGCCAATTCCGCGAGTGGCCCCGGTCACCAGGGCAACCTGCCCCTGCAGAGTGTTTTCCATGCTCAGCTCCACTTCCCAAGAGTCTCACTCATGACCGCCAAATCAAGCAGTGCAACCGTATCCGCATTCCGCACAATACGACGGTTCAACCCCGCGAGTACCTTGCCTGGACCACATTCTGCAAACCGTTCGACTCCCAGGGAGGCGAGCGCTGCTATCGTGTCAGCCCAACGCACCGGCTGCCACAATTGTTGCTCGAGGGCAGTGCGAATAGCCGGGGCACTGGCACGGGTCTGCGCATCAACATTATGCAATACCCTTGCTGCTCCGGGCGAAAAATCCGTCGCTGCGAGGACATGGGCGAACTCGGCCGCCGCTTGCTGCATCAGGGCACAATGAGAGGGAACACTGACGGCGAGTGCAACAGCGCGTTTGGCTCCTGCCGCCAATGCCTGTTCACAGGCCCGTTCTACCGCTGCGCGGTCGCCGGCGATAACTACCTGCCCCGGCGAATTAAAGTTGGCGCAGGAAACTACCTGTCCCTGGGCCGACTTTGCGCAGACTTCGAGCAGCGCTGCTTCCTGCAGACCCAGGATTGCTGCCATGGCTCCGGACCCGGGGGGGTTTGCCGCCTGCATCAGGCGGGCGCGCTCCGCCACCAGTTCCACGGCGCCGGGAAACTGCACAGACCCCGCTGCCACC
>SHZL01000205.1 GCA_009692275.1 Lysobacterales bacterium
GGATCGGTATGCATTGACGGCGTGAGCCTGACCGTGAACTCGGTGGCCGGCAAAATTTTTTCCGTGTGCCTGATACCCCATACCCTGGAAGCGACCACCCTGGGCGCCCTTGAGTGCGGAGACCGGGTAAATATTGAAGTCGACCTGATTGCCAGGTACCTGGAACAATTGGGAGTGCACGGGTGATTATCCGGTACGGCGCATTTCCTGGAGCAATGATATGACAAACAAAAACGTATTGAACTCGATCCCGGAATTACTTGAGGACATCCGGGCGGGCAAAATGGTCGTGGTGATGGATGATGAAGACCGGGAAAATGAGGGCGACCTGATCATGGCGGCTTCCAAGGTGCGTCCGGAGGACATCAACTTCATGGCGCGATTTGGCCGCGGGCTGATTTGTTTGCCATTGACCCGGGAGCGTTGCCAGCAACTGAGGCTGCCGCTGATGGTAAACATGAACCAGGCGCGCTTCGCCACCAATTTCACTGTGTCGATTGAGGCCGCTGAAGGAATCACTACCGGTATTTCGGCGTATGACCGCGCTCATACCATTCGGACTGCCGTCAGGCCCGATGCCGACCCCTCAGACTTGTCGCAACCGGGCCACGTGTTTCCCCTGATGGCACAGCCCGGTGGAGTGCTGGCACGTGCCGGCCACACAGAAGCCAGTGTTGACCTGGCCATGTTGGCTGGGCTTGAGCCGGCAGCCGTCCTGGTCGAGATTCTGAATGAAGACGGCAGCATGGCGCGAAGACCCCAACTGGAAGAGTTTGCGCGGGAACATGGGCTAAAGATTGGAACCATTACAGACCTCATTCACTATCGCATGCAGACCGAGAAAACCATTGAGCATGTTTCGCACCACGAGGTTGATACCGACTTCGGCCCTTTCACCCTGCATACCTATCGCGACACCATTGAGGGGCGATTGCACCTGGTATTGATGCGTGGCCAGGTCAAGGCTGAAGAACCCTGCCTGGTCAGGGTTCATGTGCAGAATCCCCTTAGCGACATATTATCGGTGCACCGCCCGGATTTTGGACTGCCATTGCGCACCGCCCTGGCTGAAATTGTGGCAAATGGCAGCGGCATGGTTTTGGTGCTGGGAGGTGAGCACTCCGATGAACGCTTGCTGCGACTGATCCAGCAGCAGCCCGAACCGGCGGTGGCCGCGAGCGGTGATAACCGGCGGTCGCGGGAGCTTCGCACCTACGGAATCGGCGCGCAGATCATTGCCGACCTGGGCATACGCAAGATGAGAGTATTGAGTGCTCCCTGGAAAATGGCCGGGCTGGCCGGGTTCGGCCTGGAAGTCGTGGAGTACATCCATCCACAGGGCAGTGGCGTACAGGAACTACAGCCACAGGTTGCCCGCATGAGTGTTCATCAATGAGCGGAAAAGAAGCACGCGCTGCACTTCGTGTTGGACTGGTCGCCAGCCGGTTCAACCAGTTCATTGTTGATCAACTGCTTGCCGGGGCGCGTGAAGCTTTGTCCCGTCGCGGGCTATCCCCGGCGGACCTAACGCTGGTTTGGGTTCCTGGAGCGTTTGAATTACCCCTGGCTGCCGAGCACATGGCGCGCTCCGGCCAGTTCAATGCCATCATTGCACTCGGTGCAGTGATCCGCGGTGGCACTCCTCATTTTGACTACGTTGCCGGCGAGTGCGCCGCCGGCCTGGGCCGCGTTGCCCTGGATCATGGAATTCCCGTGATGTTCGGGGTGTTGACCACGGACACCATTGAGCAGGCATTGGAACGAGCCGGGAACGACGCGGGAAACAAGGGATTTGATGTAGCTATTGCGGCCCTTGATATGGTTGAAGCCCTGCAAGACCTGGCAAAAGAACTGGGGCAGGCAGAAGGGAAATGAATTCAGGTATTCCCGTTGCGGGGCAGAAAGTGCCGGTCCACACCGGAGGTCACGAGAGGCGCCAGAGAGCCCGCCGCAGGGCGTTGCAGGCTTTGTACCAGTGGCACATTACCCGGCAGGGTGCTGATGAAATCGTCCGCCAGTTCCGCCTGGCACAGGATTTGAGCATGGTGGACGAGGAATTCTTTGAAAGCCTGCTGCACGGTGTGATTGGCAGCCAGGCTGAACTTGACGCACGGTTGCAGCCTTTCCTCGACCGGCCCATGGTGCAGGTGGACATCATGGAGCAGGCAGTACTGCGTCTCGGGGCCTGGGAATTACTCAATTGTCCTGACACCCCGTTTCGTGTTGTGCTGGATGAATGCATAGACCTCGCACATCGTTTCGGGGCTGAACAAGGCCATGCATTTATCAACGGTGTTCTGGACAAGGCGGCCAGGTCCTGGCGGCCGGCTGAGACCGCTTGATTAGTGGCTGTTACAGGCCACTGGAGCCGTCCATGCACATGGTGTGGCCAGGCCATGAGTGAATTTGAGTTGATTGACCGCTTGCAGGGAATTGTGAATGCCAGGACCGCTGGCCTGCTGAAGCCGGGTTCGGTGGGCGTCGGGGATGACGCTGCGGTGCTCTCAGTCGCGCCCGGGCGGCAGTTGCTGGTTACCGTCGATACCCTGGTGGATGGTGTGCATTTTCCACATCAGTCTGCCCCATTCGACATCGGCTATAAGGCGCTGGCGGTAAATCTCAGCGACATTGCTGCCATGGGGGGGCAACCGGTGTGCTTTTTCCTGGCCTTGACCATTCCGGACCCATGCAGGGAATGGCTGGACAGGTTCGCACAGGGCCTTGAGCACCTGGCTACACCCAGTGCAGTATATCTTGCCGGCGGTGACACCACCTCGGGTCCACTGAGCATTACCATTACGGCACTGGGCGTTGTGGACCACGGCCGCGCGCTCTTGCGCAGCGGAGCCAGGCCTGGCGACCTGATAGTACTATCCGGGACCACCGGTTTGGCTGGTCTCGGCTTGATCCAGTTGCAGCGGAAAGCCGTGGTTGATCCGTCGGCATGGCAGGCGCTCACGCGTCCGCAACCACGCCTCGCCCTGGGCCAGGCCTTGCTTGGCAAGGCGACTGCCTGTATCGACATCTCGGATGGGCTCGCTGCCGATCTCGGGCATATTCTGGCTGCTTCGCAAGTTGGCGCGGAGCTGTCGCTGGATTGCCTGCCTTGCCCGGAAGCCTTGAGCAAGCTGGATCTGCAACAGCGCTGGAACCTGCAACTCGGCGCAGGGGATGATTATGAATTGTGTTTCACCCTGCCCGCGACTTTGGAAGCACAGCTACCTGCATTGGCAGAGGCCGGAGGCCTAGGCCTGACGATCATCGGCAGGATAACGGAAGGCAACCGCTTGCGCTTACACCGGACTGATGGAACGGAGTTCGTGCCCACCCGATTGGGCTATGATCATTTCAGTAGCCATCGGTTGTGAAAGCGTTGCGGATCCACTCCACCGTTAATTTACCCTGCTTATTTCCCAGCGAGAGTACATCGAACCGGCACGGTTGCGTGGCACGGTTACGGTGAAGCTGCAAGTACTTCTGTGCCGCGCGTATGATGCGGCGCTGTTTGGCCCTGGTTACTGTTTCTGCACCGCTGCCGAAGCGGCTGTTTTCACGGTAACGAATTTCCATGAATACCAGGCACTCCCCGTCTTCCATGACCAGGTCGATTTCACCCACGCGGCAATTAAAATTGCGCGCAACCGTCTTCAAGCCGTGGCGGTGCAGGTAGGCCTCGGCATGGCGTTCCCACTGGCCGCCCACAGCCCTGGTATTGGTCGCCCCGGCACTGGTCAATCCCCTGGCACCGGTCGATCATTATCACCAGTGTCTGCGCTTGCCGTTGTGGGGTTCAGCGGCACCGGGACACCCCGGATGAACAGGGCAAAAGCAGGCTCCCGATACAACTCGCCAGCGGACCCGGAGCGATAGATGCCCGCAGCACCAGGAAAACGGAAATCGGGGTCACGTTTCATCATGTCCAGCCAGGGCAACATGGTCCATGCATCCAGGCCAAGGGCATACAGAGATGTAAAAGCACCTGCCCGCAAACTGACAAAATCCGGGGCAGGCCCAGTCGAATCCAGGTGTAGCTGCAGCGGCGTAATGGGGAATCGAATTCCGTTGAGATCCTGATCTCCGGCGGGATCAGCCTTTCCGGTGAAAATCCGGCCAGTTGCATACGCCGGGATATCACCGGCATCGAGGAATCGAAGTTGGGGGCGAATCGACCGGCCCTGGCTACTGCTCGCAACAAGGAACAGAACGTCCACATCGTCCCTGCGCACCGGTGCGAATTCAACTTTCATCTGCAAGGCGTTTTCGACTTGCAACTTACGTGCTTTGCTTTCATCAATTTCAAGCAAATGCTCCAGGGCTGGCGAGTGGTCATTCTCGCTCTCCAGGTAGGTGGCTGATGCCACGATTTGCCGGTTTTCCTGTAGGAATTCGTCGGTGAAATCCTGCGTCATGCGTTCACCCCATTCTGTTTCCGGCGCAAGCACCATAGCGTTGTGAAAGCCGGAAAGGATGGCTTCGCGGGCAACCGCTCGTGCTTCTTCATCCTGGGAAAGGGATATTGCCTGGATGCGCCCTGCCAGGCCCGGAGGCGCGGTAAAATTGGCAGGCAAGTCATTCAGCGCCAACACCGGTATAGCCAGGCCAGCGAGCTTGAGCAAGGCTTCGATCTCGGGCTTTTGCAAGGGGCCAATGATCCAGTCCACGCCTTTATCCTTGGCTTTTAAGTAAGCTGAATCAATAAGTTCTCCAGCTTCGCCTGTGTCGAGGAACATGAGTTCCGCACCCCCGGGACTTTCCATGTAAGCACTCATGATGCCATCGCGTATTGCCTCGGCTGCTGCTTGCAAAGGTCCCTGCCTGGGAAGCAGCACCGCAACTTTTTGCGGGCTGGTAAATTCCTGCCGATAGAGCAACCACAGATCCAGTGCGTTCTCTGCTGTCATGAAATGGCCGGGATAGCGGCTTTGCCAGGCTTCAATGTTTTGTTGCACGGAGTCAGCGTGCACCAGGTTTTGCCGAATCACCAGGGCGAGATCCAGCCATCCGCCTGTAACCTGGTCGCCACCAGGATTGATCGACAATTCGCTCGATGGAGTATCCTGCAATGAGTGCAGAAACTGCAGGCCCTCCCCGGGCTGGTAACTCGTGCTGGCATTGATCACCGCCAGGGCGTG
>SHZL01000206.1 GCA_009692275.1 Lysobacterales bacterium
ACAGCTGAAGAAGCAACTGGAGGGCGAAGGGCTGTTTGCAGCCGGGCGCAAGCAGTCGTTGCCCCCCTACCCCCTTCTGATCGGCGTGATCACCTCGTCCAGTGGGGCTGCGATCAGGGATATTCAACACGTGCTGCAGCGTCGCTGGCCGGTGGCGCAGGTCCGGTTGTACCCCGTATCCGTGCAAGGGGCGGACGCACCGGGGGAAATTTGCGCCGCGCTGGCACAGGCCAACCGCGACGGCTGGGCTGAAGTACTCATACTTGGGCGTGGCGGCGGGTCTATCGAGGACTTGCAGGCATTCAATACGGAAGCAGTCGCCCGCGCGATAGTGGCTTCTTCCATCCCGCTGATTTCAGCGGTCGGCCACGAAACGGACTTCAGCATCAGCGATTTCGTCGCGGATATGCGCGCGCCCACGCCTTCTGCTGCGGCCGAACTTGCTACCCCCGACCAGTACCAGGTGCGGGCTGCTTTTGCACGCTTTGCCCGCATGCTGGATCTGCGCGTACAGGCGCAATTCCAGCGCAACATGCAGGCACTGGACTACCTGGCTCATAGACTGGCGCAACGTGACCCTGCACTGCGCTTGCAGGAACAGAAAAGACAACTGGCCCGTCTGGCTGAAGCGCTGGCACGGAGCACCCGCGCGCGCGTGCGCGAAATGCATTACCGCCTCGCCGGCATGAACGCACGCCTGGGCGTGCAGCACCCCGGCCGGAAACTGGCGGAATACCGGGAGCGCGTAGCTGCCTGCCGGCAATCCGCGCAGAACTCCATCGACAACCGGCTGCGCGGGTCCCGGGACCGGTTCCACGACCTGGGCCGGACGCTGCATGCAGTCAGCCCCCTGGCCACCATGGGACGCGGCTATGCCGTGCTCTCGGCGACCGCGACGGGGGCTGTTATTACGCAAGCGCAGCAGGTGAACGGGGGTAGCCTGCTGACCGCACAGCTCGCCGATGGCCGGCTTTATTGCACGGTTGATTCCACCAGCGATGAAGCCCTGGAGGCGGGCCGGCTTGTGCCCGGAAAGTAACTTGCCGGAATTGAGTCTGGCGCAGAAAAGCGTGCGCAAAACGAGCTTGCCCAAAACTGGCCGGATTAACCCTTTTTCGCGCACTCCTGCGTTTCATCTACAACCAGGGCGCCATGGACAGTCATAGTGATGAACAGCTGATGCTCGCATATGTCGCAGGCGACGTGACCGCCTTCGAGAGTTTATATGCACGCTACCGCGGCCCTCTGTACCGCTTCATCCTGCGCCGGGTCAAAGACCCTGCAACCGCCAATGACATGTACCAGGGAAGCTGGGAAAAAATCATCAAGTCCCGACGCACGTACCGGCAGGAGGTTCCGTTCAAGGCATGGATGTACCGCATTGCCCGCAATCACGTCGTGGATTATTTTCGGCGCGCGCCGCCCCCGGCCGATGAGGATGTTGTGGAGCTTGCAGATACTGCGGAACGGCCCGATCAGTTGCTGGAACAAGTGGAAGCGGCAGCAGCCCTGGCGCGTGCAATTGCGCAATTGCCCGATGAACAGCAAGAGGCCCTGTTGCTGAAACTTGAAGGCGGGCTGGATTTGCACGAAATTGCCGATGTCACTGGAGTCAGCGTTGAAACGGCCAAGAGCCGGCTCAGGTATGCGCTGGCAAAGTTACGACCCTTGCTACAGGACCCGGACAAGCCGGCTGGAAACATTCATGCGCAGGCGTAATGATCAATTCAACGAAGCGGAAGCCGAACTGGACGTGTCGGTGGTGCAAGCCATTTACTCCGGACTGAGCACGGCAGAACCGCCCGCTTTGCTTGACCAGGCCGTGTTAAACCTGGCGCGTCGCGAATCAGAACGCACACACGAACGGCGCATAAATACCCGCCACTGGATTGCTGCCCTATCGACAACATGTGTACTGGCGCTCAGCCTGGGCCTGTTGATGCATCGTGGTGAGTCCCCGCCAGGGTCGTCCGGTGCAGAATCGTCCAAAACTAAACGATTGCAGCCTGCTGCTGCAGAACAGGAGCACGATGAGTTGCGCGCCATGCACGACCAGGCCGCTCCACTGCCTGAGCAGTCAACAGTCGGCGCAGCCGCTCCCATGGAAGCACAGCCGGCCGCGCCGGCGGAACCGGCAGCCGCAGGAATCATGAAAAGCAAATTGGCCAAAAGCGTAGACTCTACCGGGGACCCTGATGCCTGGTTGCAGCGGATACTGCAACTGCAACAAGCGGGCGACGCCGCGCAGCTTGCCACCGAGTTGCAGGCGTTTCGCGCAGCCTACCCCGACTACCCTTTACCCCAGGCCCTGCAGGACTGAACCGTGCGTACACTGCAGGGGCCCGTGCGCGCCGAGTTCTCCATTCGCCAGAGTCGTTTTATTGCGCATGCAGCACCGGTTCCTGACCAGGTCGCAACGCTGGAATTCTTTGCTGCCGTCAGCGATCCAGCCGCCACGCACAACTGCTGGGCCTGGAAACTCGATCACAGCCATCGCTGCAACGATGACGGCGAACCGGCAAGTACGGCAGGCAGGCCAATACTGGCCGCTATAGAGGGCAAACAACTCAGCCAGGTCATGGTGGTTGTGACGCGGCACTTTGGCGGCATCCTGCTCGGTGTCGGCGGCCTGATCCGGGCTTATTCAGGTTCCGCGGCAAAGTGCCTGGACCAGGGCGTAATCATTGAGTTATACCCGAGCTGTGAATGCGTCATCCGGGCCGGGTTTGAATGGACCGGGCAGGTTCATAGCGCACTTGAAGCGTGCGCAGCGAAGAAAACAAAAGAAGAATTCACTACCGATGGAATGCGCCTGGAGGTCGAAGTACGCGAATCCGATTTGCGCAAATTGCAAATGCTGCTGCGCGATTCGACGCGCGGGACGGCAAGCCTGGCCCGCTTATAGACTACGCGGGGATCAGTTCCTGGCTTCGCCGCGTTGCAGCACATCGCCCAGCTTCATCACCACGCCGGGAAGAGCAGCTGCATAGCCCGCGCCCAGCAGCAGTGATGGCGTGTAGTAGCCGCCTTCTACTTCTTCCCTGAGCAGGTAATCGACAACTCCCAAAGCAGCGGACACAGTCAGATCGTAGCCGTTCGGCGTCGTCATGGTTGCTGCAACGCTGCGCCCGTCCGAACTGCGCGCCTCCCCCCAGAGCTGGCAATTGGTGCCCTGGCGTCGTGCGCCGCTGGGTCCGTGCACAAACTTGCCAATGCGCTGCTTGAGCCAGCTTTGCACCACGTTGCTACTGAGCACTGGGCGCAGCCAGCGCATGCGGCGCAAATGCCGGATCCGGGCTGCCGGCAGCGACATGTAGACCTCGATGTTGCCAACCCCGGTGCTGATATAGGCCGTGAACACATCCCCCCACGGTATGGTTACCGCCGTGCGGTGGCCGTGCGCAAATGGAATCGTGCGCGATTTGTATGCCAGCGGAACCTGGACCATGTGGCCGTCCCGCCGCACCGCCCCGCCCGTGGCCATGCCCTCGATGCTGGTCTTTGCCGTGCCCGGGCTGGGGCCGCCACCTGCTTCAAACGCCAGCACGAGTTCAGTTGCTCCCGGCAATGCCTGCACCAGGCTGGCGGCAAGGCAGTCCGATGGGACCACGTCAAATCCCACCCCGGGAATAAGAACAACGTCTGCGCGGCGGGCGAGATCGGCCTGATCGTGAGCATTGGCGAACACGGATATTTCGCCCGTGATATCAAGATAATGTGCCCCGCTGGCCAGGCAAGCGGAAATCATGGGTTGGCTGGTATGGGAGAACGGCCCGGCGCAATGCAGCACAGCGCGGCACGCGCGCAGGTTTTCAGCAATGCCGGCAACTTCGTCCAGCCCAAATACCCGGCACTCAAGTTTCAGTTCCCCGGCGAGCTTGCTAACAGCTGATTGATTGCGCCCGGCAAGGACCGGCCTCCAGCCACGCCGCGCGGCTTCCCGCGCCACCAGTTCGCCGGTGTAGCCGTTAGCGCCGTAAATCATCCATTCAGTCTTGCTCACGCGGCTTTTCTCCGGGTCAGGCTGAAACGTTGCGCCATCTGGCGATAGTAGTACGCAGGCCAAAAGCGCTTCAGCACCCAGGCCCAATGGGTCTTTGCATGGGTGAGCACCAGGAACTGCTTGCGCGACATGGCACTGAACACCAGGTCGGCAACTCCATCGGCAGTTACACCTGATTTGTCCATCCAGCGACCGACGATTTCCCGCTGCGCCGGGTTGGCGCTTCTGAAATCCTGCAAGAGTCCGGTCCTGACAAAGGAGGGACAAACCACTGAAACACCAATCCCGGTGCCGGCCAGTTCAGTCAACAGGTGTTCCGACAGGGCCACGACCCCGGCCTTGGCCGTGCCGTAGGCGCTCAGTCCCGGCATGGCTGCCAGGCCCGCAAACGAGGCAATGTTGATGATGTAGGCCGTGCGTCCCTGTTCGGCCTGGCGACGGAGTAGCGGGAGGAATCTGTGGCAACCGCGCACCACGCCCATGAGGTCAACGCCAAGGACCCACTCCCAGTCAGCCAGGCTGGACTCCTCGCAACGCCCGGCAGCTGCCACCCCCGCATTGTTGATCAACACATCCAGGCCGCCCCACTCCCGCGCAACGCGCTGCTCCACCGCTGCCCAATCGGCCTCTTTGGTGATGTCCAACACCTGGCTGAAGCCCTGTGCTGCGGAATTATGCAGCCCGGCCAGTACCTCATCTGCCCGGCTTTGATTGAGGTCGGTAACGCCAACTGCATATCCCACAGCAGCAAATCGCCGCGCCATGGCTGCGCCCAGGCCGCTACCCGCTCCGGTAATAAGGACCTTGGGGGAGGCAGCGCCGAGTGGCTGTCCTTGAGTCAAAACAGGCTGCCCTGTTGACGGGTATCAATCTTTTTGTCGGACTTCTCTGCAGCGGCGGTTGCCGGATCGGGTTCGGCCTTGGCGTCAACCTCCGGAGCCACCTTGGGTTCGGCCTTTGTTGCCGGCCTGGTCTTCTTATGCACCAAAGCCTTGAGCAACTCGCCCACCGTGCAAGAGGCTTGCAGGGGGTGGCGCAGGTTTTTCCGGGTATTGACGTCGTAGCGGTTACAGCGTCCGTGTTTGCGGATGCTGACGAACTCGCCTTGCTGTAATTCC
>SHZL01000207.1 GCA_009692275.1 Lysobacterales bacterium
AGCCTGCCCGGATGGGCCGCACATCGCGAGGTTGATGAACATCATTGGGAGGGGGTGGAACGCATAGTTGCCATAGGTGATATTCACGGGGACTACGAGCACTACATGGCGACCCTGAGGGCTGCAGGCCTGATTGATGAGCGTGGTAAATGGGCCGGTGGCGTCACCCATTTGGTGCAAAACGGTGATATTCCTGATCGGGGGCCGGACACTACCAGGATCATCGAACAACTGCAGAAGCTCACCAAGGAAGCCGGCAAGAAAGGCGGCAGGGTACATAGCCTGATCGGAAACCACGAGGCGATGAACGTCTATGGTGACTTGCGCTACGTCAGCCCGGGGGAGTACCAGGCATTTGTGAACAAGAATTCAGCAGCACTGCGGGATCGGTACTACAGCGCGCTGATGCAAGACCTGCAGAAGCGTGATCCCGCAGCGTTTGCGGCTTTACCCGCAAACTCCCGTGAAACCTGGGACAAGGATCATCCACTGGGTTGGGTAGAACACCGCCAGGCATGGGATCCGGCCTGGAACCCCAAGGCGGAATATGGCCTGTGGGTCATGAGCCACAAGGCAGCGATCCAGATCAATGACACCCTGTTTGTGCATGGTGGCATCAGCGGAAAATACTGCCAGAACAGCTTGAAATCCATGACGGACAAGGTGGTCGCCGAGTTGAAAGCGTATGATCCGCGAAATTCGGGGATACTGGAAGATGAGTACAGCCCGCTCTGGTACCGGGGATTGTCGGGTGAGGCGCCTGAAGCGCCGGCTGAGTCGGTGCAGGCAGTCCTGGATTTTAATAAGGCCGCGCGCATCGTGGTTGGCCACACACCCACCAGTGGAATCATCTGGCTACGTTATGATGGCCGTGTCATCCAGATCGACACAGGGATCTCTTCGGTTTATGGCGGACACGTTGCCTACCTGGAAATCACTCCTGCAGGTTTGTACGCGGGCTATCCAAATGGCAAGGTCAAGCTTCCGGCAGATCCTTCCGGCCTGCTTCCCTATGTTGAGCAAGTGGCCGCCCTGGACCCGGGAAATACGCATTTAACGGATTTGCAGAAAACCCTTTCCACCCCTGCCGGAGGTTCCAGAGCGACGACTGTTGAGGCGGCCGTGAACCAGGGTGCAATGGCTACCGACCCTGCGGCCGGTGCCGTGGAAAACAAACAAGGCGAAACCTATGTGCTGCCTATTTGCGGCATTTCTGAATGATCAATTTGTCGTACTTTGCGTCATCCCGCAAGATTGCAAAAGACTCCTGCAGATAGTCCAGCAAGTTATTCCTTGAGTGCTCTGTGAGCAGTGTTTGGTCACGCACGATGGTGTAAATCGCTTGCTCATTGGCCAGAAACTCCTGGCGCATTGCTTCCATCGTGGGGTTGTGCACGCAGAATCCCCGGTACAGTCGCTGGGTAACGTACTTGATCGGCAGGAATTTATTCGGAGCGGCGTAGTGCGTATCCACAGCGCCTGAGCTGTCAAAATCATAGGGAATGGCATAGATATTTTCATCCGGGCTTAGGCCGAACAGCCGGGCATTGTGACAACAATTGCTGCCTTTAGGGCCTATCGTGGTTTCGTAATCAACGTTGGCAATGATGTACTGGAACAGGGCCACGCGGCTCGCATATTCCGCCTGCAATTGACTGGGTCGAATCTCCACAAGATCCAGTTTCTTTATATCGTTGTGTTTTGCGACATCGCTGTCATCTTCAATCAGGAATGCAAAGCGCGGGTCCTGGGCCGAGTCATTGTCGCTATCGACATAGGTGACGGAAAGCGGGCGGGCGCGGAAACTCAGGTCGGTCATGTGGCGGTATATCTGGTAGATCACAAATTCCTTGACATAATACTGCTCCCAGCGTTCTTCCGCGTCGCAATGAGTCACCATCTTCAGGGATTCCTGGCCGCGAAAGATGGTGTCTTTCACATCTTCTGGTTTGAATCGCAATTTGATCGGAGGAAACCGGCATACCTGCTGTCGGGTCAAACCGCGTCGTCCGAGCGTCAGGGGAATGGAGACGGACTGGCCCAGGTTATCTGTGTATTCCAGCGTGGCTGGGTAGGGGTCCTGGCTTTTTTTGTTCTTTATGATCTGGCGCCAGGGTCCTTTCAAAGTAATTTTCATTACCTCGTCTGACTTGAACAGCTTTTCAGGTTTTGTGGCTTCAGGGCTTTCTGCCTGAGCCCGGGCTTGGGCCATGGCCGGGTTCGAGGGCAGCAGGCAGGTCAGCGCCAGCATCAGCGCCGTCAGGAATAAGCGCTTGTGGATTGTGCGTGTTTGCAGGAAGCCAGCCATGAAGAATCCTCCTTGGGTTTTTCTAGTATAGACCGACCTTCTCGCCGGTGCAGGCTAATGGAGTATCCTTGCGCGAATCGTTGCCGGGATGCTTCTTAGCTGCTTCAGCAGGCGCACGGGATTGGCAGTTTCAAGGTCTATGACCACGTAGCCGATTCCGCCACGGGTTTCCAGGTACTGCGAGGCAATGTTGACCCGGTTGTCCGAAAACACGCGGTTGATTTGCTGCAAAACACCCGGTTCATTACGGTGTATGTGCAGGATACGGCTGACGTTCCCGTGGTCGGGTAAGGACACCTGCGGAAAGTTGACGGCGGATACGGTTGAACCGTTGTCACTGTATTTAACCAGCTTACCTGCTACTTCGATGGCGATGTTTTCCTGGGCCTCCGTGGTGCTGCCGCCGATGTGAGGAGTCAGGATCACGTTGTCCATGCCGCGCAATGGCGAAGCAAACTCTTCTGAATTTGTGCTGGGCTCTGCCGGGAATACATCGATGGCCGCGCCAGCCAGGTGCCCGGATTGCAGTGCTTTGGCCAAGGCATCGATCTCGACCACGTTGCCGCGGCTGGCGTTGATGAGAAAGGCTCCGCTTTGCATGGCTTTGAGAAACCCGCCGGCAACCATGCCGGCGGTTTGTTCCGTTTGCGGGACATGCAGGCTGACAACATGGGATTCCTTAGGCAGGTCCTTGAGTTTCGGCCGGTTGGCAGCGTTGCCGAGGGGCAGCTTGTTTTCAATATCGTGATAAATGACACGCATGCCCAGGTTCTCGGCAAGGATTCCAAGCTGGGTTCCAATATGCCCGTAACCGATGATGCCGAGGGTCTTGCCACGGATTTCATGTGAATGGGTTGCGGATTTCATCCATGCACCGCGATGCGCCGCCGCGTTGCGTTGTGGAATACCCCGCATCAACATGATGATTTCCGCGAGCGCCAGCTCGGCCACGCTGCGCGTGTTGGAAAACGGTGCATTGAAGACCGGAACGCCGCGACGCTGGGCGGTGCGCAGGTCCACCTGGTTGGTGCCGATACAAAAGCACCCAACCGCGACCAGCCGGTCAGCCGCGTTCAATACCTCTGCATCAAGCTGGCTGGTGGAACGAATGCCCAGGAAATGCACGCCTTTGAGAGCTGCTTGCAACTCCTTGCCGGCCAGGGCGTGTTTGGACGTCTCGGTCTGCACATAGCCCTGGCCGGCAATGATGTCGCTG
Organism: Lysobacterales bacterium; assembly: GCA_009692275.1. GTDB lineage: Bacteria > Pseudomonadota > Gammaproteobacteria > Xanthomonadales > SZUA-36 > SHZL01. Next base: position 3,525 of record SHZL01000207.1, read on the forward strand.
GCCGCAGCATGCACGCCTGCAAGCAGCAGGAACTTTATTTTCCGCTTGTCCAGGGATTGGCGTCCTGCTGTTTTTTTCATGCCAGAACACGCTGCCTCGTGGTATAAGTGCGGCATTGTTCTGATTCATGCAGCAGCGCGCAACACCGATCCTATGAACGTCAATAAACTTGCGCACCAAATCCACGACGTACGCAGGGCATTGCCCGGCATTCACATCAGTGATGAGCCGGATGTCCGCGTATCGCACGGCCAGGACTGGACCCGTTTCAAAAGCCCGGCACCCCTGGCCGTGGCGTTTCCAGCGAATGCCGCCGAGGTGCAAGCCATCGTTTATTTTGCTTGTACTTGCGGACTGGCACTGGTGCCCTCCGGAGGGCGCACGGGCCTGAGTGGCGGCGCAGTGGCGGCCGCTGGTGAACTCGTGGTCTCCTTTGATCGTATGCGCAGGATTCTTGAGTTTGATCCCATCGACCGCACTGTCACGGTCGAGGCCGGTGTGGTCACTGCCGCTGTGCAATCTTTTGCCCGGGAAAGGAACCTCTACTACCCGGTTTCCTTTGCCGCCGAAGGTTCCAGCCAGTTGGGCGGCAATCTTGCGACCAACGCGGGCGGCATACGCGTGCTGCGTTATGGTTTGACCAGGGACTGGGTTACCGGCTTGAACGTCGTGACCGGCACGGGTGAACTGCTGCAATGCAACCGGGGCCTGGTCAAGAACGCCAGCGGTTACGATTTTCGCCACCTGTTCATCGGTAGTGAAGGAACGCTGGGAATGATCGTGGAGGCGACGCTTGAACTGACGGATCCCCCACCTCCAGGCAAAGTGATGCTGCTGGGTATCAGCGGCCTGGATGCATTGATGAAAGTCTTTGCACTGCTGCGGGAAAACCTGAAATTGTCGGCCTTTGAATTCCTGACGGATCGTGCCATGAGATATGTGCGCAATGGTCACCGGCTTCCCGCACCGCTGGCCAGTGAGTGCCCCTTGTATGTAGTAACAGAATTTGACTGCCTCACTGCAGCCGAGGAAGGCCTGGCAATGGACTGCTTCACCCAAGGCATGGAGAACGGCTGGCTGCTGGACGGAGTGCTAAGCCAAAGTGACCGTCAGAACGGAGAATTATGGCGTTACCGTGAGGGTATCTCAGAATCAATCACGCGCTATCGGCCGTATAAAAACGACCTGTCTGTGCGAATTTCCCGAGTGCCGGTTTTCCTGGAAAAAATGGATCTGCTCATGCAGGAAATTTGCCCGGATTACGAAGCAGTCTGGTATGGGCACATCGGTGATGGCAATCTGCACATGAACATCATCGGACCTGCGGGCCCGGACACACCGGACTTTACAGCCAGGTGCCATGAAATCAGCGAGCAGACCTATGCTTTGACGCGGTCCCTGGGCGGCAGCATTTCTGCGGAACACGGCATCGGGGTGCTAAAACAGCCGTGGCTGGGCATGACGAGGTCGGCTGGCGAAATTTCCGCCATGCAGGGTATCAAGCAGGTGTTTGACCCCGCAGGCATCATGAATCCCGGCAAACTGTTGAGCCCG
>SHZL01000208.1 GCA_009692275.1 Lysobacterales bacterium
GCCAGCTCAGATAGGCGTCCAGCGGGTCGTCGCGCAGATGGCGGTGAAACAGCGCGGCTGCGCGCAGCGTCGCGTTGGCAATGGAAGACGGATTGCTGTGCGGTGGCACCAGGCGTAACAGGCCGCGCAGCGGCGCAGGAAGACTGGCCCCGCGCAAAATGGCTGGGTACACGCCGTAGCCGGCGAACAGCTCGTCGGCCGCGTCGCCGCCCAGCGCCACTTTTTCATTGATTTGTGAGCACAGCAGCGATGTGGGCAGGATGGACGCATCGGCAAAAGGCTCTCCCAGGCGGTCCAGCACTTGTGAGGCAAAACCAAGCACGCGTTCTTCGGTGGCGGCCACCACATGGTGTTGCACATTGGGCAGCGTTCTGGCTACTGCGCGCGCGTAATCTGTTTCGTCAAAATCCGGATCTTCGGGAAACCCCAGCGAGTAAACAGCAAGTGGCTGGTCGGTGGTGCGTGCCGCCAGCGTGGTGATGACCGAGCTGTCGATGCCGCCACTCAACAACGTGGCCACGGGCACGTCGGCGGTTTCCACGCGCAGGCGCACCGCGTCCGTTAGACGTTCCCGAAGTTGCACGACCGCAGTCGCATAGTCTGGCTGAGGGGCGTGCACCGCAGCAGCCACGGCGGTATGCAGATCGTAATAGCGCCCCTGACGCAGCCCGTCCGTCGAACTCCATTCGAGCCAGCACCCCGGTTCAAGCTGCGACACACCCTCAAACGCACCGTACGGAGCCGGAATGTACGAATACAGGAAGAACAGGCCAATGGCTGCGGCATCTTCTATGAGCGTGCCCTTAGCCAGGCGAATCAGCGGTGGCATTTCAGAGGCAAAGGCCAAGCCACCCGCACGCCGGTGGACAAACAGCGGTTTCTCGCCAAACCGGTCGCGCACCAGCGTGAGGTGGCGCGTGCGCCGGTCCCACATGGCAAAGGCGAACATGCCTTCCAATCGTTCGAGGCACTCGCGGCCCCACTGCATCCAAGCACGCAGCAACACCTCGGTATCGGATGTGGTTTTGAAACTGTGGCCTGCGCCCTGGAGCTCCGCACGCAGCGCGCGGTAATTGTAGATTTCGCCGTTGAATACAAGCGCCAGGTCGCCGGCAAACATCGGCTGTTCAGCCCGTTCAGCCAGATCGACAATGGCCAGCCGCCTGTGGCCAAGCCGCACCTCGTGTTCGTGCCAAACCGCGCCGCCGTCTGGACCACGGTGGCGAATCAGGTCAAGGGCATCAATGAACGCCGCATCGTTCAAGCCATCGCTGGCTGAACCCACGGCCCCTAAGATTCCGCACATACGTTTCGTCCTGTCAAGCGCGTAAAAAGTGCCAGATACCGCTTTCGGCACGCTTCCATGGAATACCGCTCTCTCGCGTGCTGGCGCGCTGCGTCCCCCATCTTCCGGCGAAGATCGGGGTCACCGAGCAGTCTGGTGATTGCCAAGGCAATCTGCCGCGCATCCCGTTGCACCACAAAACCGGTCACACCTTCGACGTGGCATTCGGTCACGCCAGGCGCATCCGCCACAACGGACGGAAGAGCGGCCGCCATTCCTTCTAGCACTGCGTTGCTCATGCCTTCCCAAGCTGATGCGTTGACAAAAATCTCAGCCTTCTTGAGAACTGCAGGCACGTCTTCGCGCCGTCCAAGCAGGTGAATCCGGTTGGCTGCAGGTGATGCATTGGCCCGTCTTCTCAGGTTGTCCATTTCTTCACCGTCGCCGACAATCCACAGCGCCGCATTCCCAAATTCACCCGCAATCCGATCAAACGCATCGATGATGATGGCTTGGCCTTTGTGTGGCAACAATCGCCCCACAGAAACCAGCACAGGCCCCGTCACTTCGGGCACAGGCGACACAAGGTCGGCTTCTGCTCTGATATCGAAACTACGCCAATCGAGACCGTTCTCCAGGGTTGCCAGCTTTTCCTGCTGGGTCAACGGAGCCAGGGAGGCGGTAACCGCCTTTGAGTTCCCGGCCACAGCATCAAACGGCCGGTAAATCAGGCGAAAAAGCGGGTTACTACCCATAGCCGACTTGGTGATCCGGTGCACATAAGCCCAAGCTGTTTTGCGAAACATCATTGCGGCCGGCCATGCAACAAGAGCCCCCTGGAAGCCATGAACCACGCAAACCGCAGGCTTGCGGCGCCAGACGAGTTTGAGAAAACGAAACTGCAGCAGTGGCAGTAGCGGCAGCAGTAGCGCAAACTCGCGCCAAGCGGTGCCGGTTGTAACCGACCCTGTATGCAGGTCCACTTGGCCGAGTGTGGGCGCGCGTTGAGCAAACAGTTGAGAACATTGCGCATCGCGGTACAAAAAAACGAATGTCTCGCTCACCTCCCCGCGCGGTTCAGACCCAAAATACTGCGATAGCTGCTGCTCACCCCCATGGGCCCCGTATGTGCGCATGAGGTGCATGACCGGCAGCGGCGGAAGGGCATCAATTTTCATGAAAATCTGATCGGCTCACATGGCTTGGCAACCAGCATCGTCGTCTGTGCGGTCAGGCGATGCCTACCGTTCACCCATGAGATTTCGGTAATGACAAAGCCGGCCAACTTCAAGAAGTATTGCACAAGGTGCATATTTGGAATGAAGATGTGCTGATCGTGCAAAGGGTGGTTGTCGTTGAAGTTCGGTCCGAAAAATCCGGAGAAACGCCCGGCAACCGCATACCCAAAGATGCTTCTCCAATTGTGCACATTTGGAAACGTCAGCAGCAAGCGCCCTTCTGGCGCTACGATATTCCGCAACTCCACCAGATACTGGAACGGGTTGACAAGATGTTCCATCACTTCTGTTGACACAACCCAATCGAACTGCCGGCCGCCAAGCTGCGATGACCATCCAGCCTGCGACAGGTCCACGCCATTGAATACAGCGACCTCGGCAGGCATTGTGGCTGCCCAGCCAACGCCAGCGAGGTGTTGAACCCCGTTTTTCCGCAACCGTTCAAGTAACCGCCCATCTCCGCACCCAACGTCCACAACCGCCAGCCCGGCCGGGTCTCCGCGGCAGAGAACCCACCGAGACACCGACTCCAGAATCGCGCGAGTATTCGCATCCAATACTTCTACATCGTTATTCAATTCACATCCTCCACCAAATGCGTTTGAGTGCCAGCAGGCAGGCGCCAGCAAACTTTGGAAGCCCGTGCCTTTCGGTCACCGTTCGGAATTCCAGCAAACTTGCGCCCATGTTGACCTCCGACAGCCCGCCCTGCAGCATGACCGTCAAGGGCATGTCATGTTTGAGGCCAGGCCACTTCGCAGTAAGGCGCAGGATCATGTCGTGATCCGCCGCAATTCTGTAGCGCGTATCGTACAGACCCACTGCGTCGTATTGCATGCGTGACACGATCAGCGCCGGGTGCGGGAGAAACGCCGAGACGAACAGACGCCACCGACTGTAGTTCCAATCCTGAAGGTCGCGACTGGCATCGGCAAACTCACGCCACATCGAGAAGTAGTTCGTACGGTCCGGGTCGAGCGTCTTCACCGCCGTCTGAAGAACATCCGGCGCTGCGTAGAAGTCATCAGAGTTGAGGATATGAATCCAATCCCCTGTCGCCACGCTGATGCCTTTGTTCATGGCATCGTAAACCCCTTGATCAGGTTCACTGATTATTTTGGAAACCGCATGCCCGTAATCATCAACGATAGCCAAGGTTTCGTCCGATGATCCTCCGTCCACGATGATGTACTCGACGTTTTGATATGTCTGCCCAACCACACTCGCCAGAGTCCGCCTGATCGTCTGCGCACTGTTGTAGCAAACGGTAATTACTGAGATTTTCGGACTGGATTGCCTTTTAAAGAGCATAGAGGGTTGTGTGTTCATCGCAATGCAACTCCCCGAACCCGGTTTCTTAAGCCCTTTGTAAACGGCTCTGTCAGAAGGGCGACTGCCCAAGATGCAACCAGGCACAAGAAAATACACAGCAAAAACAGGTACACACTCCCCACGGGAAACAGCGAAAGCATAACGACCGTCACCGCATAGTGATTGAGGTATACGGGGTAGGAGAGATCGCCCAGCCATTGATCCAGCCGGTTCACGGAAATACCCTTGCGAGTACGGGCAAGAATTGCGACCACGGCAAACAAAACCACCAGCAAAGCAACTGGCCCCCAGACAAAGCTATTCGACCCCCTGCCGACATACAGCACAAAATGGCTGATGCACATCGCCAGACTCAAAAGGGAGGCCAGCCTTGCGCTTGGGTTTGACTTTTCAATTGCTAAATAAAGCGAAACACCCAGCATGAAGTACGGCCCAAAGCTGAAGTAATTTAAAAAGGACGCATTCGTCCAGAGAGACAAGAAGAAGAGAGCCGAGAACAAGACAAAGGCCAGCGACATTGCATAACTGCGCAGCACCCCCAAGAATCTTCCCACAGTAAGCATCCAACAAAGCAGTGCATAAACCACATAGAAATGAATTTCAACCCTGACCGCCCAAACGTAGCGCACAAATGGATAGTCTGGCTGCAACCCTACGTGTCCAAGACCATACAGCACAATGATCAACAGGAAGTTTGACAGCAAGTTGTTTCCGGAGAATATCCCTTCGGGAACCGAATCGTAGTCAAAGAAGACCATCTGGCCCAGCGAAGCGAGCCAGAGGTGGGCGAAGATGGACAACAGCAACGCCGCCAGATACGGCGGAATGATTCGCAGCGCCCGGTTGAGCAGGAATTTGCCTATTCTTTGCCTGTAGAACAGATCGAGCGCTTCTGCAATGATGTAACCAGACAGGCAGAAGAAAACCATCACGGCAACATTACCCAAGCCCCAAGGCTTGAGTGCTGATTCAATCTCTGGCCCACCGAGCCGTGCAGAGTGGCTGATGACAACCATCAAAGCAAGAACAAATCGGAATATTCCAAAATATCGATAACTTGTACTCACCTCGGTAGCGGGCATGGTTTGCTCTTTATGGCTATACATGTGCTTCTTTGAAGTTTTCTTGGATCGAAAAACAAACTTCATTCAAAACACACACCACCATATGTGCAAAGCCTACAACATGCGGTTCGCGTCGCTTTGAAACC
>SHZL01000007.1 GCA_009692275.1 Lysobacterales bacterium
GGACCCGCACGGATCAAGACGACTTACGCGTTCAAGTCGTTGCTGGACGCCAAGGCCTCGCTCACTTTTGGATCCGACTGGTCGGTTGCTCCGATTGACACGATGGTGGGCATTTACGCTGCGGTTACGCGTCGCACCATCGATGGACTCAACCCGGACGGTTGGGTGCCCGAGCAAAAAATCAGCGTGGAAGACGTTCTGCGTGCTTACACACATAACAATGCCTATGCGGGTTTCCAGGAGAACCGCCTGGGATTGTTGGAATCGGGTTATTTGGCGGATTTCGTTGTTTTGTCGGACGACATATTCACCATCAACCCTGCTGATCTGGCCACTGTGAAAGTGGAGAGAACCGTAATCGGCGGGCACGATGCCTACGTTGCCGCGCCGTAAGGTGCGCCGCCCTGGAGCCAGCGCCATAAAATATGAAAATCAAGCCAGCTGAAGCCGTGCGTGAAAATGGAATCGATATGGAGATCCAGCTTTTTGCTCATATCATCCAGCAGGATTATGCGTGCCTGGCAACTCCCGGTCAGTCATCGTTGGCAGAGCAGCGTGGGATTGCTGAACGGGTGCGAAAACGCTGGGTGATGGGTGGGCCTGAGATGTTCCGGGTTTCCAATCATCGCGTTCCTTTCAGGGAGGGCCAGGTGGGTATCCGCCTGTTTGAACCGGACGCGGCAACGGACAGTCCTGCCCTGGTATACCTGCACGGTGGCGGTTGGACCATTTTCAGCCTGGAGACTCACGATCGCTTGATGCGGGAATACGCGGCGCGCACCGGATTCAAAGTGGTTGGTGTGGATTTCAGCCTGGCACCCGAAAACAAATTTCCCAGCCAGATAGACGAAATTGAAGCAGTGATTACCTGGCTGCAGATAGAGGGTTCGCGACTGGGAATTTGTCCCGAGAGACTGGCAATAGGTGGCGACTCGGCCGGTGCCAACCTGGCCATGGCCACTTGCCTGCGAATGCGCGACCGTGGTCTTGCATCAGGCATTCGAGCGATGTTGTTGTGTTATGGCGCGTTTGATGCAGGCGCACCTTACACCACCCACGAAATTGAAACCGATGCGAATTTTCTGCTAACCCATGAGGAGATGCGGGGATTCTGGCGTAACTACCTGCGCGGGCCCGCTGATGTTTCCGATCCACTGGCCTGTCCCATGCGCGCGGATCTGCGTGCCATGCCATCGACGTTCATGGCGATCGCTGATTGGGACATATTGCTGGATGAGAATCTCTCCATGGCCGCAAAGCTTACGAAGGTTGGCGTTATGGTGGAGGCGGTTGTGTATCCAGGCACAACGCACAGTTTCCTGGAGGCAGTTTCCATTGCCCGGATCAGCGACCGTGCCCTCGCTGAAACCTCAGGCTGGCTGGGGAATAGCTTGAACTATTGATAATGACACTCAGCATCGACAGAATGGCACCGCCGACAGCAATTGGAATGGCCCTCCTGGAGCCGATCTTGTCATCGATCCAGCCGCCGAGCAGCCCTCCGGCAATCCCGGCCGGCGTTAGCGCCAGGCCAAACAGCATCAAGGTAGCGACATCCCACTTGAATTGCCCGGACACGTAAATACCGGCATAGAAAATAATGGCCACCAGACCATCGGTGTAGAGCATGCGTGCCAACAGGTACGTGCCAACATTGGATAGCTGTCGGGCACGCTGGATGGTGTGCCATAGCTGTTTTAGTCCTTCACCCACCGCGCGCTGCACCGTCACCCCGGTCGAAGGTCGATCCGGTGTCCACAACAGCAAGGGAAGATGGAAAACCAGCAGCCACAGCCCGGCAATTACCCCCCGCAATGCGCTCGTGCTCGTGCAGTGCCGGGTCCAGTCCAAACAGAGGCTGCGTGGGCAGGAAACTCCAGTCGATCTCTTTCGACGCGGGCAAGGCGATGGTCAGCAACACGGCCGTCAGTGCGACCAGCGATCCGGCATTGCCAACCGCCAATCCGAGCGCTGACAGGCTGCCAATTCGTTGCGCGCTGACAATCGAAGGGAGCATGGAATTGTGGAACACTTCACCACAGGAAAAGCCCATTGCCAGGATGACGATGAACGTGGGGATCAAGCCGACGGGCAAGCCACCTTGGGCGCCCGGCATGGCCCACCACAGGGCGATCCGCCATGGCGCCGGTCAGCGGCGCGAGGATCGCGACCAGGAATCCGGCGATGGTGTTGGCGAAACTCCACATGCCCTGGCCACGGATGGGATCACCAATGACGGTATTGGTGAAATAGGGGGCAAAAACATAAATGGTCACCAGGGAAAGATAGGGTGAGCGCGCGCACTCATACACCGCCCAGGAAACCTGTCCCAGCCGGCTGGCCACTTTTTCACCGGTAGCGGACAACTGCCGGTCGGCAATAGCAGCGGCTAGATTTTCTGGCGTTGTCGCGCTGGTCATCAATACCCCCTTGGGTTAGTTCAAAACCGGCTGAACGGATCCGGCCGGTTATCCACAATGTCTTCTATCTTTTCCATCAACTCCGGCGTCATTTTGCGCACATGCTGCAAGGCTCCCAGGTTATCCCGCAGCTGCTCGATGCGGGATGCGCCCAGGATCACGCTGGAAGGCCAAACTCATGAAATCAACAGGGTTTCAGTAAGCTGTTGCACCTCTATGCCTGAACAAACGGTAGAAGGCCTGCCCCGGAGCACCCTCATGACAGGCGTGTTCCTGGATGTTGAAACGCTGGACTGCGGTGACCTGGACCGGGCGCCGCTGCTGGCCACCCTGCCGCAATGGCACTGGCACGAATTCTCCGATCAAACGGATGTAGCCCGACACATTGCCGTCGCCAACGTTGTTGTTACCAACAAGTGCCAATTGAACCGTGCCGGTCTGGAGCAGGCCAGGCAGTTGCAGCTCGTCGCCGTGTCAGCAACGGGCTGCAACAATGTTGACCTCGTGGCCGCCGCTGAGCTGGGCATCACGGTGTGCAACATCCGTGACTATGCTTCAGATGCCGTGGCGCAGCACACCATCACCCTGATGCTGAATTTGTTGACCGCGCAACCGTGGTACTGGCAGAGCGTGCGTGAAGGTGACTGGAGCCGATCACGGCAGTTTTGCCTTACCAACCGGCCGATACGCCAGGCGCGCGGACTGAATTTCGGGATCATCGGTTATGGCGTGCTGGGCCAGGCTACGGCCCGCCTGGCCGCGGCATTGGGTATGAATGTGCTGGTTGCGGAACGCAAAGGCGCTGCGGCGCGCCCGGGCAGGGTGGCCTTTGCAGAGGTGATACAGGAGGCCGATGTTCTGTCCATTCATTGCTCCTTGTCCGCCCACACGGAAGGCCTGATCGACAGTGCAGTACTTAATGCCATGAAACCGGACGCCATCCTGATCAATACGTCCCGTGGCGGCATCGTGACAGAACGCGACCTGGCGGATGCCCTGCGCAGGGGCGTGATTGCCGGCGCGGCTATTGACACACTCAGCGCTGAGCCGCCGCCACCGGACCACGTATTGTTGGCACCCGACATCCCCAACCTGGTCGTGACGCCCCACAATGCCTGGGCCAGCCACACGGCGCGGCAGGCTGCGATGGATCAGGTGGCCAAAGTGATTACCGCTTTTGTCGCGGGTGTTGTAATAAACCGGGTGGTGTAGGCAAGCCCGGATTGTGCGGGGTCAGGGCATTCGCCTGGCGATTTCTTCCTCCACCGGCAGTTCGGGTGGCAGTTGCACATAGTATCCCTGCTCTTCCAGGCGCTTTCGCACCAATGCAATGTCCGCATGGGCCAGGCGCTTGCGCCGTTCCAAATCCAGTTGCATGATCTCCCGAGGGTCGGGGAATTGCTCCTGCAAGGCAGCAGGAAGCTCAACGAATTCCTTACCCTCGGCGAGGTAGATGTAGTGCCACGGTTTTTTATCGGAACACAATACCTTGCAACGCATCACGTCAGGAACCTGGCAGACCGGGTAGCGATCAGTATAGCGAGCCCGCCGGGCGGGTGAGGCGAATTCTGTCCACATCTGGACTATGATTGAGGCGAGAGGATGTGAGCAATCAGCTTGGGTTTAGTTCTGGATTTGTCACAATGAAGGTCAACGAGAGAGGGGTGCGAAACATGAATATCAAGCATTGGAGTGCTGTATTGCTCATGCCTGTGACCCTGGCTTTCCTGGCAGCCTGCCAGAAGCCCCCCCCAAAGACGATGACGGAGGCCAGGAAACCCTGGTGAATGTAAACATTGACCTGGTTGCGGCAAAGGATGCATCTGAAATCACCGTTACCTCACCCGACCAGGGATGCAGCACTGACGGAAAGGGCAAGAAGGGTTGTGTCCTGTTCGCCAAAAACGAGGTAGGAACCATTGAGCTCCGCCTCAACCCGGAGTATCCCGACCGGACCTGCCTGACGAATCCGCCGTCCGACTGGGTGATTACCAAAGTTGAATTGTCAGCGAGTGGTGATCCCGACACCGAAAAAGGTACCTTTGATAAAAGACCACCACCCGGTTGGATGGTAAACGCGTTCCCTGGAATCAGTAAAAAAGATGGCACGCTGTACTTTCAGCCGGACACCACCAAGGCTACCCAGTCGCTAAGCATCGTCGACTTGAACAATCACCGGGACGGGGGTGTGAAAACCGCCTACTACCAGGTCACGGCTTCAAGTTGCGGAGCTGATCCAAAGACCATCCAGATTGATCCTGCCATACAGAACAAAGGCAATGGCAAGTAAACCCTGATTTTGCACTTGGCCCAGGTGGGCTGGAAGTATAGTGTGGCGTCGTGAAAACGCTGCATTACAAAGCTTTTATCAGCTACAGCCACCAGGATGAAGCCTGGGCCCGGTGGTTGCAGGGCGCGCTGGAAAACTACCGCGTACCTAAACGCCTGGTGGCACCACGGGTTCGTTTGGGACTATCCCTGCCCGCCTGTTGCCTATTTTCCGCGATCGTGAGGACCTGTCTTCCGCAGCGGACCTGAGCAGCAAGATCAGGGACGAGTTAACGGCATCTGAAACCCTGGTACTGATCTGTTCGCCGGCCAGTGCACAATCCCGCTGGGTCAACGAGGAAGTTCGGTACTTTCGTGAACTTGGTCGCGAGGATCGGATTTTTGCCTTGATCGTTGCCGGTGATCCGCAAGCGGCCGATGTTGCCCGGCAGTGCTTTCCACCTGCGCTGACACGGCTCGAGGGCGGGGGACAACATGAGCCCCTGGCGGCCGATGCGCGCCCGTATGCAGACGGCAAAGTGCTGTCAAAACTCAAGCTGGTCGCCGGCATAATGGGTATACGGCTGGATGAGTTGCGCCGCCGGGATGCGCAACGCCGGCGCCGCACCTGGCTGGTCTCCGCAGGGGTGATTGCACTGGTTGTGCTGCTTACGGCCGCGCTGGCGTTCACCGCCATCTCCACGCGCAAGACCGTGGCCCTGCAAAGAGACAATACCGAGGAATTGCTCAGCTACATGCTGGGTAACCTCAAAAGCCTCGACCCCATCATGGGCCTGGAAGTCATTGACCAGAACAATGAGCAGGTGATGAATTACCTGCAAAGCCTTGGGTTTGAGCACATGACCATCGATCAGTTGCTTGAGCAGGCTATGGCCTGGAGAACCGCGGGGCAGGAGCTGAACGAACGCGGCTTGCTGGATTCCGCCATGGAACCCTTGCAGAAATCACGCGCGGGGTTCATTGAGTTATACCAGCGCGAACACGGCAGCCCGCGCACACTATTCGAGCTCGGCCAGGCGGAGTTTTGGATGGGCTCCACCTACTTGACCAAGGGTGAACTGGACGAGGCTCAGGCTTCGTTTACCCGTTACGGAGTGCTCACCCGCCGGCTCGTGAACGCAGATCCCAACAATGCCGTGTACGTCATGGAATTGGCTTACACCTTGATAAACCTCAGTGGCGTTGAACGTGAACGCCAGAACCCGGATGTCGAAAAATCCCTGCAACTGAACCAGTCAGCCATGCAGTACAACCAGATTGCGCTGGTGTTGGACCCGGGGAATGCGGTCTACCGCGAAGACCTTGCAAACACCATGGCCTTCCTGGCTGACTCCTGGATGGACACATGTAATCTTGGCAAAGCATTTGAATTCAGAAAACAGGACGTTGAGCTTGCGCGCCAGTTGTTGCAAGAGGCCCCGGCGGATATAGCCCGCAAGCGCTCGCTGGCAACCGCCTTGTCTGGCTGGGCGATGGTGCAGTGGCGAATGTCGCTGCTTGAACCATCCATCGAGGGTTTGAGGGAGTCTGGAAAGCTGTCCTTGGAAACGGTCCAGCCTGTACCAGTTGGTCCGGGGCGCTTTCCGGCAATGGCGCCAATTCGGTCAGTTACCCAATGAACAGTCCAATGCCGCTGTCGAACAATTTCTTACCGGCCGGAAATCCATAGACAGTTGCAATGACGCCAGCCTGGCGGCACAACTGGCGGTGATGCGCGGAAATAAAGCGCTGGCGAGCAGCTATACTTTCTATTTACTGGAGAAAGGGTACTTCGATCCGGAATTTGTTGGGTTTTGCAAGGAACAACAGATTTGTGATTGAAGAGTGCAACGCAGGAAATACAAAAAAGGATAACAGCATGAGCAGAAGAGACAGATGGATTAGAAAAAGTGCAATTTCAGTCACAGCGGCAGTACTGGGTTTCCCGGTGTCGGTCATGGCTGACGCCTACATCGACCTTGACGCAAGCAGTTCGTCCACATTGTAAGTCAGTTCCAATTCATCACCCTGCACGGGTGAGGGCCTGGCCTGTATTAATGTGCCCGGGGGCTCACCGCACCACCTGTTTTTTGACCTCAAAAACGCCTGTAAGCAGGGTGGTCCGCAATTCCGGCTCAGCAGTTTTCGTATCGCCATGCAGAACAAGAACTGGCCAACGCAGACTAATCCTTTGCCGGCCAATGTTGCAGGTGACTTCAACGCCGATCCATATTCGGGCTACGTCATGTGGGATGGTAACAACAGCCTGAGCGAGGACAAGATAAAGATCAGGGACAAGAATGTAGGCGCGTACTCGGTCTTCTATGAAATTACCGCAACGGGATGCAACGGCGCCGGCAAGATCAAACTCGACCCTGTCATCCGGAACGGTGGAAGCGGTAACCCCTGAGACTTTGCCCGGCCGGAATGTAAATGTTTCTGACGATTGGCGTCACTGGCTATCGGGATTTGCTGGAATCGGAAAGGCCTGCACTCGAGTCCCGGATGCGGGTTTTTTTCCCGACATGGCGGGCCGCTACCCCGGGCTGAAACTGCAGTTGCTCTGCCCCATGGCGGAAGGTGGTGACCAACTCGCTGCCCGGGTTGCCCTGGAACTAGGTATCGAACTCATCGCTGTACTGCCCATGCGGCAAGACGAGTACGAGAGGGATTTTGAGTCTGCTTCCGCCCTGGCTGAGTTTGGATCCCTTGCAGCGCGGGCAGGGCAGATCATCTGCCTGCCGGATGCGCCGGGGCTGGAAGGAGTAACCAGCACCGGCGATGCGGCCAAAAGAGACCGGCAATATGCCCAGGCCGGCCTGTTTGTCTCCAATCATTGCCAGATCCTGCTGGCGGATAATGAAAATGACCTCGCCTTTCATCTCGTCTGCTCGCGCAACCGCCCCGATGGCGCGCCCGCTTCAGGCCTTGCGCCAGCTGATTGTTACTGGCTTACCGCGCAGGGGGGCCGAAAACCGGCAGACGCAATGCCGCCCGAATACGCCGTCATGTTCAGCCGCCTGCAGGATTTTGCAGCGGACCAAAAAAGACATGCGGCTAATGGGCACGCAGCACATCAGAACACGGCACATCGAACTGGTGCCAGCGATTTGCTGGAGGATTTTCCGGCCGGATTGACGCCGCCGGAAAGCGCTGTATTTAATGCACAGTTGTTCAGCATTGCGGACCGGCTCGCCGTTCATTTCCAGAAGCGGTTCAACCGCAGCCTGTTTGCCATCCATACCCTGGCCGAGGCCTTGCGCGCCCAGCTTTACTGGAACCTGGCAGGTGTGGTCGAAGCCCGTTCGGTTGCATTCGCGTATGAGAACTTCCTGCAGAAACAGGATGTCGAGCTGGGCTGGATTCGACACATCATGCGGGCAGCGAGCACGCGCCGGGCGGGTGGCGTGGAACCGGACCCCGCATGGGTGCCCTGGGTCATTGATCACCGGGTGGGCGCCAGGGGTTCTGGCAAAGGGCAGCTCGCGTACTACTCAGCCAAGGAATTACACAACTCGGTAAACTATCGCCGCACCGAGTTCCTCGGGGCAGCTTGTCTTTGGGCCGGCATTGCAGTGGCCCTGGTTCTTGCTATGGACAGTGGTCACCTGTCAGGCAAGCAGCAGCAGGTCCTGTTGATCCTGATGGGTATTCTGCCGTTGATTGCAGGCATCAGAAATGCAATTTCGCACAAAAAAGCCGAGAAAGAACTGATCAAGCAGTACCGGTTCATGGCAAGAATATTTTCCAATGCCCGGCGCTTGCTGGATGCACCCGCCACCACGGCATTCCAGAGGCGCGTGTTGAAGGCTCCCGGCGAGGCTCAGTTGGAAGAAGGCGCCGAATGGATCCTCATGCACCGATCCCGGCCGCTGGAGAACAAAGGCCTGTCCTGAACCTGCCTTCAGTCATCCAGTTTGGGGATGAATAGCCCCTGGCCGGGTTCAATGTGGTCGGGATGTTGCAGCAAACCTTTGTTCGCTTCGAATATCTTCATGTAGTTTGAGCCATCGCCATAGTACTGACTGGCGATTTTCCACAGGGTTTCTCCCGACTGCACGGTATGTTTGCGCATCCCGTGTTCATCCGGTGACTTGCCGGCTTTCTTTCCACCCAACACATTTTTCAGATCGTCCAGGATTCCCATGCTTTTCTCCTTGTGCCGGTCGCCCGGGAGCGCAACGTCACGTGTGTGGCCGGCAGATACTGCGCCGGCCGGATTATGTTCTAGATGATGTTCAGCGGTTACACCGGTTCTCGATCAGCTGGTTCACCACGTCGGGATCGGCCAGGGTGGACGTATCCCCCAGGTTCGCATAATCATTGGCCGCGATTTTTCGCAGGATGCGGCGCATGATTTTCCCTGACCGTGTTTTGGGCAGAGACGGCGCCCATTGAATAAGGTCCGGAGTTGCGATGGCCCCGATTTCCTTGCGCACGCAGTGTTTTAATTCCTGCAGTAATTGCTCCGAGGGAACCTGTCCGCGCAGGAGGGTCACGTAGGCGTAAATCCCTTCACCCTTGATGCTGTGGGGGTAGCCAACTACGGCAGCCTCGGTAACTGTCGGGTGAGCCACCAGTGCGCTTTCGATCTCGGCTGTTCCCAGCCGGTGCCCGGCAACATTCAATACGTCATCCACCCGCCCGGTAATCCAGTAGTACCCGTCTTCATCCCGGCGCGCGCCATCGCCGGTGAAATAGCAACCCGGCACGGTGGCGAAATACGTTTCGACAAAGCGCTGGTGGTCACCATACACAGTGCGCATCTGCCCCGGCCAGCTGGTTTTGATGACCAGCAGACCATCCGCAGCCCCCTCCAGTTCGCGGCCTTTTTCATCGACCAGGGCCGGTTGGATTCCGGGCAATGGCCGCGCGGCGGAGCCCGGCTTCAGATCAGTTGCTCCCGGTAGCGGGCTGATCAGTATTCCACCCGTTTCGGTTTGCCACCAGGTGTCCACGATCGGGCATCGCCCTTCCCCCACAGTGTGAAAATACCACTCCCAGGCTTCGGGGTTGATGGGTTCACCGACCGAGCCAAGCAAACGCAGGGAGGCGCGTGAAGTGGCCTGCACCGGTGCGTCGCCTTCGCGCATCAGCGCCCGGATAGCCGTTGGCGCTGTGTAGAAAATGTTCACCCGGTGCTTGTCAATCACCTGCCAGAATCGGCTGGCAGATGGGTAGTTGGGCACTCCCTCGAACATCAGGCTGATGGCGCCGTTGGCCAAAGGGCCGTAGACGATATAGCTGTGGCCGGTCACCCAGCCAACGTCTGCAGTGCACCAGTAGACGTCACCCGGATGATAATCGAACACGATCTCGTGGGTGTAGGCAGCGTATAACAGATAACCACCGGTGGTGTGCAGCACACCCTTGGGTTTACCGGTTGAGCCGGATGTGTACAGGATGAACAGGGGATCCTCGGCATTCATGGCTTCAGCCGGGCAGTCGACGCTAACCGTGGCCTCGGCGGCCTGATACCAGTGATCGCGGCCTTCGTGCCAGGCAACGCTGCCACCGGTATTGCGGATCACCAATACCGCCTTGAGCGAGTCCAGAACCCCGTCGCGTTCACAGGCTGTGTCTACGTTCTTCTTCAGGGGAACGGCTTTTCCGCCACGCATACCCTCATCGGCGGTGATCACGAGACTGGATTTGCAGTTGATAATGCGTCCGGCAAGAGCGTCCGGTGAGAATCCACCAAAGACCACGGAATGAACGGCTCCGATCCGGGCGCAGGCCAGCATGGCCATGGCAGCTTCCGGAATCATGGGCAGATAGATGGTTACCCGGTCTCCGCGCTGCACCCTCAATTGCTTGAGGACATTCGCCATGCGACAGACTTTTTGGTGCAGTTGGCCATAAGTCAATGTCAGGTCGCGCCCGGGATCATCGCCCTCCCAGATGATGGCGGTTTGATCCGAGCGGTCCTTCAGGTGGCGATCAAGGCAGTTGTAGCAGGCGTTGAGCTTGCCGTCCTCAAACCAGCGAATGTGCAGATCGGCAGCATTCCAGGAAATGTTGCTGGCTGCTTGCGGAAATCTCACCCAGTCCAGGCGCCTGGCCTGATCCAGCCAAAACCGATCGGGGTCTTCAATTGACTGCTGGTAGACCCGCTCATAGTCAGCGGCTTTCATCAGCGACCGCTGTGCGGCGGCAGCAGGGACAGGGTAGCGCTTGGACATATCTGCACCTCGTATTCGAATACTTGCCTCATTGTAGTCAATCACCGGAGGAGGTACATGGTCGCTGCCGCTATAATCAGGGCCTGGATGCTTTTCTGGAGATCGAAATGCGGATGCTGCGCCTTGTTATTAACACGTGGTTGGTCTTTGTGCTGCTGATACCGGTGGCACTGGCTGGCGAGTCAAAGAAGGAGGAAGCAATCCGCCCGAAAATTGGCCTTGTGCTTAGTGGCGGCGGCGCGCGCGGTGGCGCTCATATCGGTGTACTAAAAGCGCTGGAAGAGTTGCACATACCCATTGACTACATCGCCGGCACCAGCATGGGCGCCATCATCGGAGCGTTCTATGCGGCCGGGTACAGTCCGCAGGAAATTGAAAAATTCGTCTCAGAAACGCAATGGAAAGATGCATTTTCCGACCAGCCCGACCGTGCTGCCATGAACATGCGCAAGAAGCAGCTGGACGCAGACTTCCTCATACCCCAGCGCGTGGGCTTCAATGGCGGGGAACTGGAGCTGCCTCTCGGACTGATTGAAGGCCAGAAACTGGACCTGATATTCCAGCGCGCTTTTCTGCGGGTGGACAAGATTCACAATTTCGACCGTTTGCGTGTGCCTTTCAGGGCGGTTGCCACCAACCTGGCGACCGGTTCTGAAGTGGTGTTACGCAAAGGCAGCCTGGCCATGGCGGTGCGCGCAAGTATGTCCATACCAGCGATTTTTGCTCCGGTTATCCTGAACGACATGATGCTGGTTGATGGTGGTATGGCCAATAACCTGCCCATCAGCGTGGTGCGGGAAATGGGGGCCGACATTGTCATCGCCGTGGATATTTCCTCCCCCCTGCTGCCGCGCGAGAAGCTGGATTCCGTGCTCACGGTGACTGAGCAACTCACCAATTTCCTCACCCGCAGGAACACCGAAAGGCAAATTGCTACGCTCGGTCCCCAGGACATCCTGCTGGTTCCCGCGCTGGGCGATTTTGGTTCTACCGATTTCAACAAGGTGCTGGATATCGTGCCGGCAGGGTATGCAGCCGTGATGGAGAGGCAAGCGGCGCTGGTGGCTTTGGCCCGCGATGAAGAAGACACCCGCGCCAGGCTTGCAGAATTCCACACCGCCGAGGAAGCCAATTACATCGTTCACTTTGTTGAGATCAATAATGCATCCATCATCAATAATGAGATCATCCGTTCCCGGCTGGACATCGAACTGGATCAACCGCTGGATTTCGTCAAGCTCGAGAACAGCCTCAGTCAAATTTACAGCATCGATGTGTTTCAATCCGTCAATTATGAATTGGTTACGAATAAAGCAGGTGAATCCGGAATAGCGATCAATGCAGAGGCACGCAGCTGGGGCCCGAATTACCTCCAGTTTGGCATCGAATTTTCGGATGATTTCAACGGCAATTCCGACTATCAAATTGGCGCTGCCTACACTCGCAATGCACTTAATTCATACGCCGGACAATTGCGAACCGCTGTTGCGGTGGGCCGGGAAGGCCTGCTGGATTTCGATTTTTACCAGCCCATCGATCAACAGGCGCGGTGGTTTGTCGAGCCACGGGCCCTCTGGACGCGGCAGTTGTACAACGTGTACGACGAGGACCAATTTCGTGCGCAAATTGAAATTACCGGTCCGGGCTTGACCTTGGGCATTGGGCGGAATTTCAACAACATGAACCTGGTGCGCCTGGATTACGAACTGTATCGCGGCAAAGCGGGCGTGCTCATCGGCGATTCGGACCTGCTCACCGGTGACGAGGTTAAAATTGGAGAGTTTGTGCTGCGCTACCAGCACGACAGCCTCGACGATCTCTGGTTTCCCCGCAAAGGCAAGCTGGTCACGTTTGGGGCGCGTTTTGCGGGCGACAAAATTGGTGCGGCATCCGACTACCAGCAGGCCTTCCTGGGCGTGGCCAAGGCATGGGCATCCGGCAAGAACTCTGTGCAGCTGAACATGCAGGCAGGTTACAGTTTCGAAGATGCAGTCCCGCTTGAGCGCTGGTACGAACTGGGGGGGTTTGGACGCCTGTCAGGCCTTGCGCCTGACCAGATTTCCGGCCGGCAGATGGGGCTGGCAACTTTTGCTTATTACCGGCGGCTGAACGAAGCTGACCTCTTCCCGCTCTTTGCCGGATTCACGTTGGAGACCGGAAACGTCTGGCTGCAGCAATCTGACGTGAGTTTCTCCAGCCTGCGCTATTCGGGCAGCGTGTTCCTCGGGGCTGATACACCCATTGGCCCGGTGTACCTGGCCTACGGCCACAGCGACGACGGTCAAGCTGCAGTGTACTTTTACCTCGGCAACCCGTGGAGAGCGGCACGGTGGTAAGGTGTTTACTGCCAGCGCATCCCGGGGCGCCAGCCCCATTTCCACAACAGGCCGGCACCAAACACCATGCCACCGAGGTGGGCAAAATGCGCAACCCCGGGAACGACCCCGGTTATGCCAAAAACCAGTTCCACTCCGCCGTACAGCAAGACAAACCATTTTGCCTTGATGGGAACAGGGATAAAAAGCAGGAACAATCGATTGTTTGGCCACATGACCCCGTAGGCCAGCAACAGGCCGAATACGCCACCTGATGCTCCAATGGTGGGGTACATGCCACCGCTAAAGTACTGCACGGCCATTTGGGCCAGTGCCGCACCGACAACGCAAATGAGGTAAAACGACAGAAAACGCTTACTGCCCCACGTCTCTTCCAGCGGAGTGCCAAACATCCACACCGCGAACATATTGAAGAACAGGTGATTGAAGCTGCCGTGCAAAAAAGCATAGCTGACAATTTGCCAGGGCCTGAACCCACCGCTTTCCATGGGCCACAGCGCCAGCATGGGTGAGAGGTTGTGCGACAGGTACACGATAGCGCAGGAAAAAATGATGGCCATGGAAAGGGGGTTGGACATACTGCTGGTCTGGAATGATTTCAAAGACTGGACTCTTTCACTATTCAGGGGTTTGCGGGAAAGCGGCAACGCGCTTCATATTACAATACGGCTTGGTAATTATCTCATTGCACCAAAGGGAACCGGAAAAAAAAATGCCTGATCAACCATCAATTGCATCACCAGCGCTGCGCATCAAGGTGTTGCCGGCGCGGCAGGGCATAGCCTGGCTGGCGCAGGCGCTGGCATTGATTCGGGCCCAGCCGGCCCGTCTCCTGTTTCTTGCGGTGCTGCTGCAACTGGTCCTTGGGCTCTCGCGTGTCCCGGTGCTGGGACTGTTCGTCATCCTGGCGGTTCCGGCACTGTCGGCAGGTGTGTTGCAGGCATTCTGGCTTGTTGCCATGGGTAAACGATTTGCGGCCACCGTGCTGCTTGCCCCTTTGCTGGCGGGCGCAAAGATTGGCCGTTTCATGGCGATGGGCGCCATCCTGTTTGCAGTGGCTATAGTGTCCGTTTCCGTTATGCTGTCAGGTAGCCAGGACCTGCTTCCCCAGGAATTGCTTGCCCGGATCGAGCAAGGGGATGCAGCTGCACTGGGCGAGCTCGATCCCGAACTTGTGATGCGCTTTGCTTATGCCATTGCGGTTGGAGTGGGTCTTAGCGGCACCTTGAGTTACCTGGCGATTCCCCTGGTGTGGTTCCGCGACGAAAAGCTGTTTGTTTCCTTGATCAGTGGCTGCAGGGCCATGATGCTGAATTGGCGCCCGTTTACGCTACTGGCGCTTGGCCTTGTGCTGCTGCTCATTCCCGTCGCGTTTTTCATCGCCATCCTGTACCAACTGGTGGATGCGCCAGGAGCATTGTCAGTTCTTGTTGTCGGCCTAATCATGCTGATTGCGCTGGCCTTTCAACTGGTGGTATTCGGCACGCAGTTCTGCTCATTTCAGGACATTTACGAAATCGAAGCGGTGCAGCCGGAGACCGGCGACAGTGACAGCGAGGGCAGTGACGGTCAACTGCTGGCCTGATCGCCTTCTTCGTCGTGAACCCGCGCTGGCACCAGGATGCGGCACATCACCAGGCCCAGCTCAAACAGCAACCACATAGGCACGGCCACCAGTGTTTGTGAGAAAACGTCCGGTGGCGTCAGGAACATGCCAAGGGTAAACGCACCCACCACCACGTAGGGGCGCATCTCCACCAGTTTATCCACCGTTATGATGCCGGTGGCCACCAGGATAATGGTGGCAATGGGGACTTCGAAGGTAACTCCAAACGCGATAAACATGGTCATGACAAAATCAAGGTACTTGCTGATGTCGGTCATCACCGCGACGCCTGCCGGCGCCATGCTGGTAAAAAAGCCGAACATCACAGGGAATACGATGAAGTATGCAAACAGGCAACCGCAGTAAAACAAAACTATCGAGGAATACAGCAAGGGCTTTGCCAGGCGTTGTTCGTTGCGGTACAGCGCCGGCGCAACAAAGCACCACAATTGATAGAACACTACGGGAATGGCCAGGATGAACGCCAGCAGCAGGGTAAACTTGAACGGCGTGAGAAAGGGGGATGCCACGTCTATCGCAATCATGTTGCTGCCCACGGGCAGACGCGCCATCAAGGGCGCTGCCAGCAAAGCATACAAACGCTGAGAAAAAGGCAACAGGACCAGCAAGATCAGGAACACCGACAGCAAGGCCTTGAGCAGCCTGCTGCGCAGTTCGATCAGGTGCTCCATGAACGATTGTTCCTGGTCTGTGGCTGCGTCCTTACTGGCCATCGGCGGGCGGTGTTGCGGTCGGTGTCGTGGGGGGCACGGGCTTTTGCGCTGAATTCACCGGGGCGTCCAGGTCAGCCACAATTTTCCTGGCCGAATCCACCTTGGTGTTCACGCCCGCGACTGCGGATTTGATTTCGTCCTGAAATTTCTTCAGGGGAACTTTGAGCTCTTCCGCGCGGATTTCTTCTTCAATGGACCGTTTCAGATTCAGCCAACTGCTGCGCGCCTTGCGGGTGATTCCACCTAAAGTGCGCGCAACTTTAGGAAGCCGTTCCGGCCCCAGCACCAGCAATCCGATAATCGACAGCAACACCAACTCCGAAAAGCCAACCTCAAACATGGCGGGGTATCAATTCGGGGTGGATTCTTTCTTTGCTGGCTGGTCGGCAGAAGATGAGGGTGTGGCTTCAGCACCGAGTTGGTGGGATTCGGGATGGTCTGCATCACCAGCCTTTTCGCCCTCCATACCCTGTCGAAACCCCTTGACTGCAGCACCGAGGTCGCTGCCCATGTTGCGCAGTTTCTTGGTGCCGAAAACCATGACGATAATCAGCAGCAGGATCAGCAGCTGCCAAATACTAACTCCACCGAGGCCCATGAATTTGCTCCGTGCTTCCAGAAAGACTGAAGTTTAACTCAATTTGATACGCGGGGCTGCAAGGGGATGCCGCCCGCGTTCAGATGCGCCGGATTGCAATGAATCCGGAGCCCAGCATCAGCAGTGCAAACAAGAGCTTGCCAAGGTCACTCAGGGTTGGAATGCCTTCCAGGAAAACGGTGTTGATGATGGTGCATGACTTCGCGGTATCACCTATAAGCACCGGAATCCACTCGGCACAACCGTTGTCTGCTTCAACCCCACTGAATACCGTTGATTCGGTCGCACGGCAGGCGGTGCTGCCGGCAAAATCCGGATACACGACGCCTGTCCGGTTGCCATTACCTTGTATGGTCCAGTTCCAGTGCATGCTGTTACCGCTGCCTTCGCCATCCCCGCCAAAGACATTGGCGCATTGCAGTTCGATTTCGCTGATGTCACTTTCGCCCACTTCTCTGGCGGTGACTAACCATTCCTTGATCACGGTAAAATTAACCGGATTGGGGTAGTTCTGAACCTGGCACAGGTTTTCGCTGCCGATGGTTATGCCATTGAATACGCAGGATGCGGAACTCTGCGCCTCTCCGCATGCGGACTCACCCAGGCAGGTGTAGGTCGGAGTGTAGCCAGCGACCGGGGTTTCGGTGACCGTGCAGGACATCTGGCCGTCGTTGAAACTCTCCACGATGAAATTCACTTCGTACTGGTTGAATACGCCGTCGTTGGGCTGCACGGTGATGGACTGGTTCAGTGGCAGGCCGGTATTGCAACTGAGGTTCAGCGTGACGGGGGTTATGTCATTGCTGTCCACGAAGCGCTTTTGCACCACGAATTGTGCCGTTTGTCCGTTGCCCACTTCACACCCGCGAGGCACTGTAATGGCCAGGCTTTCAAAGCCGCTTTCCGCGGTGGTGGACTGCAGGGTAGCCGTGCCGGTCATCTTATCGATGCTCAGCAGCTGGCTGCCAAATGGACCCCCGGGCGCGGCCCGGCGATCGGTAATGGCCCACAATTGTCCGTCGTTATCGAACGCCAGGCCTGCTTCATTGTACGCACCGGCCGCGCCACCCAGAGCGCCAATAAGTGTCGCTGCGCCGGTGCTGGTATTGATGCTGTAGAGTGAGCGCGTATCGGCATTCTGGTTCGCCAGCAGGCCGTTGCTCAGCCCGTACAGTTGTACCGGATTGCCATAGGCTGCCAGCGCGCCGATGTTCTGGCCCAGATTGCCAACCAGAGATGTGCTGCCGTCGAGGTTCATGCGGTACAGCGACTTCTGACTGACCGATGATGCATAAAGGCCGCCATCGCAGGCAAAAGTCAAACCAAAATCATTGCCACCCGCAGGACCCATGCCCGTGATGTTCACTTCCTGTGAGTCGATGACCACACCGTTGTCGGTGTTGATGGGAAACAGCTTCAGGGATTCATCATCCACGCCATAGAGCGTACCGTCAGGCGAAAAAGCCAGGCCTTCAACATCAAGTCTGGTTTGGCCCAGGGATTGAACGCGGCCGAGCCGGGTTTGCGCGCCGGTGCTCAGATCAATGCGGTACAGGCTGTCCGTATCCGCGGACGGACTGTCAGAGTTAATGCTATAGCCGTCGGGTGCTGCATTCACGGCCATAGAAAATGCCGCTGCAAGGCTTAGCATAATTATTGTTATTGCTTTGTTCATCAGTCCAAAACCTTTTACGCCCGGGCAAACGAGCGGACGCACATGCTAGCAGAAAAAACAGGTAAAACATAACCTTAGTAGTGCTTTTTAAGCATGAACTCCAGTTCCGTGGTGGACTTGCAACAGGCGTTTCCCGGAGGCGCACATGGCGGCAAAAGCACAATTTTGTCAAGAGCCATGAGGAACAGGACCTTACGCCTGAATAAATGTATAAGCCTGTTATTTCGCCAGCTTTTCAAGGATCATAGACGGGCGCTCTGTGGCATTTTTACAACAGTATTTGAGACCGGGTTATGCATATGAAAGACGATAAAGAAACAGACAGACGCGGGGTTCTGGTGGCGAACCTCGGAACGCCGGAAAGCCCGGATCCTCGTGGCGTGGCAAAATTTCTTCGGGCGTTCCTGTCTGACCCGCGCGTGGTCGATTTACCGCGCTGGCTGTGGCTGCCGCTGTTGAATCTGGTGATCATTCCCCTGCGCTGCAGACGTTCCGCTGCCGCCTACCGCAGCATCTGGTTGCCGGCAGGCTCGCCCCTGCTGGTGTTGACCCGCAGGCTGGCGCAGAAGCTGGCGACACGCATGCACGGCGTGTGCAAAATCGCAACAGGGATGCGCTATGGCGAGCCTTCCATTCGATCGGCCCTGGAGGATCTGCGCCAGGGTGGCGTGAATTCGCTTGCAGTCCTGCCGCTGTATCCGCAGTTCTCCGGCACCACCACGTCATCAATTTATGACGCCGTGGATCAGGCTTTGCAGGACATGAACTGGCATCCGCAACTAAGTTGCATCAATGAATACCACCTTCACCCGGCATGGGTTGCGGCGGTTGCATCCAGCATCGTTGATTTCCGGAAAAAATCCGGTGCTGCCGACAAGCTGGTGTTTTCCCTGCATGGCATACCGCAGCGCTATGTCGCCAATGGCGATCCGTACGAGCAGCACTGTCGCGCCAGTGTTGCCGCCATCGCGCGTGCAGCGCAGCTGGAAGAAGACGAGTGGCTGCTGACGTTCCAGTCACGCGTAGGGCGCGAACCCTGGCTCATGCCCTATACCGACCTGACGCTGAAGCAATTAGCGCAGCAGGGCGTGCGCCATGTCCAGGTGGTGTGCCCCGGCTTCGCCGTCGATTGCCTGGAGACACTGGAGGAAATCGCCATGCAGAATCACGAGATGTTCATCGCCGCGGGCGGGCATAGCCTGGACTATATTCCGGCACTCAACGACTCGCATGGGCATGTCGAGGCCTTGCGTGAAGTGCTGACTCAGTCCCCGGGCCCGATAAACGCCGGCCCGACAAACATCTCGTAGGCTTCGTTACCTGCTTCGGACTGGTGGCTGTAACCCGTTTCCGCGAGGAAGCGGTGAAAGCGCAACATATCCTCTTCCGGCACCTGGATGCCCATCAGCACACGGCCGTATTCTGAGCCGTAATTGCGGTAGTGAAACAAACTGATGTTCCAGTCGGTTTTCATGCCCCGCAGGAATTTCAGCAAGGCACCCGGGCGCTCGGGAAACTCGAAGCGGTAGATGCGTTCGTTGGCCACCTGGGCGCGGCCGCCCACCATGTGACGTATGTGCAGGCGCGCCATGTCGTTACCCGACAGGTCAGTGACCGGAAAGCCGCGCTCGACCAGGCTGTTGATGATGCTGCGCTTTTCCGCCACGCCCTGTTTCAATTCCACGCCGACAAAAATATGCGCGCTGCTGTGGTCGGAATAGCGATAGTTGAATTCCGTGATGCCCCTCAAACCCACGGTTTCGCAGAATTCCAGGAAACTGCCTGCCCGTTCCGGAATGGTCACGCCCAGCAGGGCTTCCTGTTCCTCGCCCACCGCGGCGCGTTCGGCAATGTGGCGCAGGCGGGCGAAGTTAACATTGGCGCCGGACAGGATCGCGGCAGCGCAACCGCTGCTGCCGGGGTGATCATGGAAATACTTTTTCATTCCGGCAAAACCGAGGGCGCCGGCGGGCTCGGCGATGGCGCGCGTGTCCTCATACACGTCCTGCACGGCTGCACAGAGCTCGTCATTGTCGACGGTGATGACTTCATCAAGCATTTGTGCGCAGATTTCAAAGCTGTGATCGCCTGCGCGCTTGACTGCAGCGCCCTCGGCGAAGTGCCCCACTTCAGCCAGTGTCACGGGTTGCCCTGCGCGCATGGCAGCCTGCATGGAAGCGGATTCCTGTGCTTCGACACCGATGATCCTGATGCCAGGCTGCAGGAAGCGCGCGACCAGTGAAACCCCGGCAGCAAGGCCACCACCACCAATAGGTATGAACAGGTAGTCAACAGGCCTGGCTGCCTGGCGGATCAACTCTAGTGCGATGGTTGCCTGGCCTGCAATGACTTGCGGGTCGTCATAGGGGTGGATGAACTCAAGGCCCTTTTCAGCGGCCACGGCCAGGGCATAAGCGCAGGCCGCATCGAAGTCATCACCTTCGATCAGAACGGTCGCTCCCAGCTTTCTTACCGCGTTAACCTTGATGGCAGGAGTCACAGCAGGCATGACCACGGTGGCACTGACGCCGAGGTGACGCGCAGCCTGCGCAACACCCTGGGCGTGGTTGCCTGCGGATGCACAAATCACCCCCCGGGCGCGTTGTGCAGCACTCATGGACAGCAAGCGTGCATAGGCGCCGCGAATCTTGAACGAGAATACGGTTTGCAGGTCTTCGCGCTTGACCAGCACATCCAGCCCCAGGCGCTCCGCCAGCAGGGGCATTTTTTGCACGGGCGTTTCGATCACGAGATCTTCCAGGCGGCACTGCAGGATGCGCGGCAAATAGCGCTCAAACAGCGCCTTGCGCCGCTCCTCCGTCTGGGTCACTGTCTGGGGAGTTTTCACAGGTGCTGGTGCGCGGCGGCGAGACGCTCACACACCGCCGCAGTCACTTGCGCGGTAGTGCAACCGTCCTTCACCAGGTCCCGGGTCAATACGCCGTTTTCCCAGCAGTGGAAAATGGATTGTTCCAGTGCATCGGCAACTTCAGGGCAGGACAGTGAGTAGCGCAACATCAGCGCGACAGAGAGAAACATCGCATAGGGGTTGGCAATGCCTTTGCCGGCAATATCCGGTGCCGAGCCGTGCACGGGCTCATACAAGCCGAAGTGGTCCTGGCGCAACGAGGCGGATGGCAACAGGCCCATGGAGCCGCATAACATCGAGGCCTCGTCGGACAAAATATCGCCGAACAGATTTTCCGTGAGCAGAACGTCAAAATCACCGGGCCGGGTCAGAAGATGCATGGCAGCGGAATCGACCAGCATGTTGTCCAGTTTTATGGCGGGAAATTCTTCAGCCACCACCCGGGCAACGACTTCACGCCAAAGCCGCGAAGTCTCCAGCACATTGGCCTTGTCGACCTGGGTGATGCGGCCGTCACGCTGCAGCGCCAACTGGCAGGCCTTGCGCGTGACCCGCTCGATTTCGGCGCGGGAGTAACTGCATACGTCGTGGGCTGATTCTGCATCGCGCCTTCTTTCGCCGAAGTAAATGCCGCCGGTCAGTTCGCGCACGATCAGCAGGTCTACGCCGGCGAGTTTTTCCGCTTTCAGCGGCGAGAACTGATGCAGGGCCGGATGAGTGACCACCGGCCTGAGGTTACAAAACAAGCCGAATTCGGAACGTATGCGCAGCAGGCCTTTTTCCGGCCTTTGCGCTGCGGCATTGCTGTCCCATTTGGGGCCGCCCACTGCACCGAGCAGGATGGCATCAGCCTTGCGACAGGCGGCGATGGTGGCCGGTGGCAACGGGTCGCCGGTGGCATCGACTGCTGCGCCTCCGATCAGTTGTTCATCCAGATGGATTTCAACGGAAAACTGCTGACGAATCACCGCGAGCACTTCTTTTGCTGCGGCATACACCTCAACACCTACGCCGTCTCCGGGCAGGGCAGCAACGCGGTAAGACTTCTTAAGGGCTTTGGGGACTGCTGGCGTTTTCATAGCGGGCGATGTCCGTCTCCTGGCGCAAAAGGAAGTCCAGTTGGTCGATGCCCTGCGCCAGGCAATAAGCAGCAAAGGGGTCCAGCGGGAAACTGAAGGTGCCAAGCCCGCTGACTTCGAGCTTGCCCGCGGCAATGTCAATGCGCACCGGGTGGTTCGGGTGGGCCAGCAGAAATTCCATGACGGTTTGTTCCATCACCACCGGCAGCAGGCCGTTCTTGATGGAATTGTTGCGGAAAATATCGGCAAAGCGGCTGCTGATTACCGCGCGAAAACCCAGGTCCATCAAGGCCCAGGGCGCATGCTCGCGGGATGAGCCGCAGCCAAAATTGGGGCCCGCCACCAGCACCTGCTGCTCGGCTGGCACATGGTGCATCAACGGATGCTCCGCTTTGGAGCTGCCATCCGGGTTGAAGCGCCAGTGGAAGAAACAGAATCGACCCAGCCCTTCGCGCTCCGTGGTGGTGAGGAATTGTGCCGGGATGATCTGGTCCGTATCGATGTTATCGAACGGCAGGTTCAGGGTGCGGGACTGGATAATTCCCGCGGCCTTTGTGTCGCCGGTGGTGCTCATGGCCGGGTCCCCATCATGGGCCCATTTTCCAGCATTGGCCTGGGGTCAGTGACACAACCGGCAACGGCACAGGCCGCAGCGGTCAACGGACTGGCCAGCACGGTGCGCGCATTGCGTCCCTGGCGCCCCTTGAAGTTACGGTTGCTGGTGCTGACCACTAATTCTCCGGGTTGGGCAATATCACCGTTCATGCCAATGCACATGGAGCAGCCCGGCTCGCGCCATTCGGCGCCTGCTGCGAGAAATATCCGGTGCAGACCTTCTTTTTCAGCAGCCGCACGTACCTGCTCGGAACCGGGCACGACCAGCATGCGTGTGCCGGCGGCAACCTTGCGGTTTTGCATGATGGAGGCAGCCGAGCGCAAGTCGCTAAGGCGTGAATTGGTGCAGCTGCCGATAAACACGATATCCACGTGCTCACCGGCCAGCGGAGAGCCGCCCTGCAGATGCATGTACTCGTGGGCATCCTCATTCGGAGATTCGTCCCGGCGCGGTACATTGCCAGTGATCGGGATGACCATGCCCGGGTGGGTTCCCCAAGTCACGCTGGGCTGGATCAGGCTCGCATCGATTTTAACCAGCCGGTCGAAGGTGGAGCTTGCGGCGCTTGCGGGGTCGCCGGCAAGAGTTTTCCAGTCGGCAACTGCGCGATCCCAGTCAGCACCGGCGGGAGCCATCGGCCGTCCCCTGAGGTAAGCAAAGGTCACTTCATCCGGCGCCACCATGCCGGCGCGGGCACCGCATTCAATTGACATGTTGCACAGGGTCATGCGGCTTTCCATGTCCATGGCGCGCACGGTGCTGCCGAAGTATTCGATCACTGAACCGGTGCCGCCATCGATGCCAATGGCGCCGATCACGTGCAGGATCACATCCTTGGCGGAAACCCCGCGGCCAAGTTCACCTTCAATTTGAATACCCAGCGTCGCGGGCTTGCTTTGCAGCAGGCATTGCGATGCCAGCACATGGCCCACTTCGGTTGTGCCAATACCAAATGCCAGCGCGCCAAATGCGCCGTGGGTAGCGGTATGGCTGTCGCCGCAGACGATGGTCATGCCAGGCTGGGTGGCTCCCAGTTCCGGGCCGATGACATGGACGATGCCGCGGTGCGGGCTGCCCCAGCCATGCAGTTCGATGCCGAAGTCTGCGCAATTACGATAAAACGTTTCGACCTGCTCGCGGGCCTGGTCGGTGACATACGGATAATTTCCGCTTGCATCGGCTGGCAGGGTAGGCGTGGAGTGGTCGATGGTGGCCAGGCAACGGTTTGTGCGCCGCACCTGCAGGCCGCGGCTCCTGAGTTCCGCAAAGGCCTGTGGCGTGGTCACTTCATGCAACAGGTGCAGGTCGATGTAAAGAACAGTTGGTGCGCCATCGCCATTGGGTGCCGATTCTTCACGCACCACGTGCCGTTGCCAGATTTTTTCAAACAGCGTGGGCATGCTGATCACACCGCCGCTTTCAATTGGGGCTCGGCGGTGCTTTTGCCCTGGTGTTGATGATGCCGGTTCATGATGGTGACCAGTGCCTGCGCCGAGGCTTCAACGATGTCAGTGGATACACCCGTGCCCTGGTAACGGCTGGCGCCGATGGTGGCCCGCACCACTGCGCGGCCCTGCGCATCACTGCCGCTGGACACTGCACTGACCTGGAATTCTTCCACGTGCAATTCCTCGTTCATGATCAGCTTGATGGCATTCACAATCGCGTTGACCGGCCCATCGCCGCGGCCGCTGTAGATGCGCGGTGCCGCGCCCTCGAAACGCAGTTTCAGGCTGGCCTCGGCGGACTGATCAGCATTGTCCACCTCGGTGTGAATGGAGATGGCGTCGAGATGCCATGGGCCACTTTGGTGGGTCCCGAGCACCAGCGCCTCAATGTCTTCGTCGTACACGCTCTTTTTCCGGTCAGCCAATTGCTTGAACTTCACAAACAGCACTTCCAGCAGTTCCTGCTCAAGTTTGAAACCGAGATTTTCCAGGCGATCGCGGAAAGCATGACGGCCGCTGTGCTTGCCCAGCACCAGGCTGTTTTCGGGCACACCCACATCCTGGGGCCGCATGATTTCGTAGGTTTCAGCATGCTTCAGAACGCCGTCCTGGTGAATGCCTGCTTCGTGCGCAAAGGCATTGCGGCCCACGATGGCCTTGTTGGGTTGTACCTGTGATCCGGTGACGGAACTGACCACGCGGCTGGCCGGGTAGAGCCGGGTGGTATCGATGCCGGTGCGCATTTGGTAGCGGTCGTGGCGGGTACGCAAAGCCATGACCACTTCCTCCAGCGAGCAGTTGCCCGCCCGTTCGCCGATGCCGTTGATGGTGCATTCCACCTGGCGCGCTCCGCCTTCGATGGCGCCGAGGCTGTTGGCTACGGCGAGTCCAAGGTCATTGTGGCAATGCGCACTGAGGATGACCGAATCGGGCCTGCGCACATGCGTGCTCAGGTGGAGGAATTGCTGCCGGATTTCACTTGGCGTTACATAGCCCACCGTATCGGGCACATTGAGCACCCGTGCGCCTGCGTCCACTGCGGCCTGGAAGTATTCCACCAGGAAATCGAGTTCGGTACGTCCGGCGTCCTCGGCCGTGATTTCAATGTCATCAAACCACTGCCGGCCGTAAGCCACGGCAGAGGTCATTTCATCCATGATCTGCTGCTTGCTCATCTTCAGTTTGTGTTCGCGGTGAATGGGGCTGGTGGCAAGGAAAATGTGCAAACGCTTGTTCTTTGCCGTCTCCAGTGAGCGGGTAACTGCGTCGATATCGGCATGGCGGGTGCGTGACAGCCCGCAAATGATCGCATTCAAACCGAGATCACCCACTGCCTTGACGGACTCGAAATCGCCATCGGATGCTGCCGGGAATCCGGCTTCGATCACGTCCACACCGAGTTCATCAAGCACCCGTGCAACCTGTAGCTTCTCCTGCACGTTCATGGAACAGCCGGGCGATTGCTCGCCATCTCGCAGGGTGGTGTCGAATATGTGTACGTAATTGCTCATCGGGGCATTAGTGAGTGCGTTCATGGAATTGGCTCCAGTCAGGATTCAGACTATGGATTTTTCGCCGCGAGACTCTCTCGCGGCGCAGGTGGAAATGCGGTAACGGCGCCCTTGGAAGCCGAGGACACCAGGTAGGCATACTTGGCCAGGGCGCCGGAAGTGTATTGCCGCGGGCGTGGTTTCCAATCGGCACGCCGTGCTGCGAGGTCGGCATCGGTATAAACGCGGCGCTGATCCACATCAATGGTGATCATGTCACCCTCGCGCAGCAGCGCTATGGGGCCGCCGTGTGCTGCTTCGGGTGCGACATGGCCCACCATGAAGCCATAGGTGGCGCCACTGAAACGCCCGTCGGTCAGCAGGGCGACCGATGTGTCCAGGCCCTGGCCGACCAGTGCGGCCGTCACCGCCAGCATCTCGCGCATACCCGGGCCGCCGCAGGGGCCTTCGTTGCGAATCACGATGACGTCGCCGGCATTGATCGTGCGTGCCTGCACCGCAGCGAATGCTTCCTGTTCGCCTTCATACACACGCGCGGGCCCGGTAAAAGCAAACTCGCCATGCCCTGCGAGCTTGGCCACACACCCCTCGGGCGCCAGGTTGCCATAGAGGATGCCAAATCCGCCGCGGGGTTTGATTGGCCGGTCGAAAGGTACGATCACCTCCTGGCCCGGCGTTTCCGTGTGGTCAGCACACTCATCGAACAGGCTGCGACCGCTGACCGTAGCGGTATCGATCAGCAGGCCGGCTTGCCTGAGGTGGTTGATTACCAGCGGTGTGCCTCCTGCTGTAAACAGATCCGGCGCCGTGAAACGACCGGCCGGTTTGAGGTCGGCGATGATGGGTGTCTTGCGCGAGATTTCGTCAAACTCGTCAATATCAAAATCAACGCCGGCCTCGCGCGCAATGGCCAGCAAATGCAGGACGGCATTGGTCGACCCCGCAGTTGCCGTGACCACGGTGGCCGCATTGCGCAGGGATTCAAGGCTCACCATGCTGCGCGGGCTCTGGCCTTCGCGCACCTGTTGCACCACGCGCATGCCGCAGTCATGCATTGCCTGTGCTTTGTCCGGGTGGATGGCGGGAATGTCGTTGACTCCCATGGGTGACAGACCCAGTGTGGTCAGGGCCATGGCCATGGTATTGGCGGTGAACTGGCCGCCGCAAGCGCCCGCGCCGGGGCAGGCCTCTTTCTCGATCTCGGTAAGCTCGGCCGTGTCGATCTTGCCTGCAGCGTGCGCGCCTACGGCCTGGAACACATCCTGGATGGTAATCGGAATGCCGCGGTGGTGACCGGGCATGATGGACCCGCCATAAATGACCATGCCCGGGACATCAAGGCGGGCCAGCGCCATGGCGCCGGCCGGGATGGTCTTGTCGCAACCGACCAGCGCCACCACGCCGTCGAGGCAATGCCCACGGGTGACCAGTTCAATGGAATCTGCCACCAGTTCGCGCGACATCAGCGAACACTTCATGCCTTCCGAGCCCATGGAAATGCCATCCGACACCACGATGCTGCCAAATTCAATGGGTGTGCCGCCCGCCGCACGGATGCCGGCTTTCAAAGGCTCCGCGAGCTCACGCAAATGCGAATTGCACGGGGTCACATCCGACCAGGTGTTCACGATGGCGATCAGCGGCTGGGCAATTTCTTTGTCACCCAAGCCGGTGGCTCGCAACATGGCCCGGGCGGGTGCACGGTCGGGGCCTTTCTTGATCTGGTCACTGCGCATAGTGTTGTCGTCCTTGGTGAAAAAAAAACCCGCACTTTCTTGGCGCGGGTTTTTCAGGTTAATTGTGGTCTTGCTTAGCCTGTGCCCGCACCTCTGCCAATAATTAGAAGCGCAAGTAGCGAGCAGGGAGCCAGCAGGTCAGCAACGTGTCCGCCGGATTGGCGGGCACAAGCGTTCAGCAAATCGTTGTGGCAAGTGTGCATCGCTTGATTCGACCATAGGGCAAAAATGATGTCAATCATTATTTTCGCATTCCTATTTCAAGGACCTGGCGAGGAGGCAAACGCTTAGCTGCTGCGATAGACCTCAGGTCGGTGCCCGACTTGTACAAGCAGCACCATGAGTCTGCTGTCGTTGATTTCGTAGATGATTCGATAGACACCCTGCCGGACACGATAGCGCTGTTGGCTTGACAGTCGTTCGCAGCCAGCGGGGCGGGGGTCTTCTGCAAGCGAGCTGATGCGCTGCAAGATCCGTTTAACATCCTGCCTCGGGAGAGCTCGCAAGTCCTTAGCCACAGACTTCCTGAAGACCAGCTCATAACTTGCCATGTGCCTTCAAGTCCTTGAGCAAGGCTTCATAGGAAATCACCGATTCTGCAACGCGATTCTCGAACGCAGAGAGATCTTCCTGGTCTTCGCGCAGCGCCAGGCGCACAGCGTCATTGACAATCTCTGATACGGACTTGTTGGTGTGTGCCGCCTTCAGGCGAACGGCCTGATGCAATGCGGGCTCAAAATAAACTGTGGCGCGCTTCGACGTTACTTCACTCATCATGCCTGCCCTCCAAATCAGGGCACTATAGCGTTTTAACGTTATAGCGTTAAGACGGTCCGCGCTTGGCGTGCTTCAACACGCGGAAGTTTTCCAGCGCATTTTCTGCAAAAGCCTGAAATAGCTTGTTATTTCTGGTACCTGCGAGTATTCTTGCCGCCAGCAGTTGGTTGGCTTGTATGGCAATATCGCGTTATATGACATCCGCTGTGTATAAAGTTGGTTGCATGTCTACTAGGTCTACTCAGAAGCTCCACATCGGTAACTCCTGTAAAACACCTGTAATGAGATTTGCAATTAATCAGTGTTTAATCTTTTTTATAGGGTAATTAAAATGACGACAGGTACCGTAAAGTGGTTTAACGATTCCAAAGGTTTTGGATTCATCGCTCCTTCTGATGGCAGTGCTGATGTATTCGTACATTTCTCTGCAATCCAGGCCGGCGGGTTCAAATCCCTGGCAGAAGGTCAGGCAGTGAGTTTCGAAGTGGAAAACGGCCCGAAGGGTCTGCAAGCCACCAACGTAACGCCAGCCAGCTAATAGGCTTCACAGCCATGGTTAGTAAAAAAACCCCGCTTTCGAGCGGGGTTTTTTTTGCCCGGAGTTTTTTC
>SHZL01000209.1 GCA_009692275.1 Lysobacterales bacterium
GCATACCTCAGCTCCATAGCATGATATAGCCGGGATCACGATTTGACTAATCATGCCGCTGTATAATCCCAGATTGCTGAAGGCCCGGGTGGCTGGCGGATTTGCGCACAGGTCGGTGAAGGGTTGACGCCCGGAAGTGACTAATGGCACTTAATCGACCCGCGGCAAAACCTCAGGCTTGTGTTGCTGCAAGCCATTTGAAGCCTTAACCTAGCGGGCTGGCACACAGGCCAGGCAAAGAGGCCGGAGCAGGCTGGAGATCAGGAGCTTGAACATGAATTTTGAACGCGCCCGTTCCAACATGGTAGAGCAGCAGGTACGAACCTGGGAAGTGCTGGACAGCAAAGTTCTCGGGTTGATGGAGAACGTCCACCGCGAGGATTTTGTGCCGCTGCGCTATCGCAAACTGGCTTTTGCCGACCTGTCGGTGCCGCTGGCTATGGGCCAGAGCATGATGTGCCCCAGGGTAGAGGGGCGCATGCTGCAGGCGCTGGACTTGCAGCAGGAAGACTCAATACTGGAAATTGGAACAGGTAGCGGGTTCATTACCGCCTGCTTATCCCTCATGGCCCGGCACGTGGTCAGCGTGGAGTTGTTCGAGGAGTTATACCTTGAGGCCGAAATCCGCCTGCGGGACAAGCACATGCACAACGTGGAGCTGTATGTCGGCGATGCCATGACAGGCTGGCAACCACAACAGGCGCACGATGTTGTCGTTGTCACCGGGTCGGTTCCCGCTGTTCCGAAGTCATTTCGTGACTGGGTCAATCCCGGCGGGCGGATGTTCGTGGTTGTTGGCGAATCGCCCGCGATGGAGGCCCGGTTGTTGACTCGCGTGGGATTCAGCGACTGGCTTGAAGAGAGCTTGTTTGAAACAGATTTGCCGAGGTTAATGAATTCTACTCCACCGGCCAATTTTGACTTTTAATCCGGCCGGAGCTGGGTAAACGGCCTGCATACGAGGTTGGGGCAAGTATCCGGGGTGCAGCCAAAGATTAAGGGAGTGGGACATGTTGAATAGAAAATTGTCGTATCGGGGGCCGTGTTGGCTGGCGGTTTGCTGCCTGATGGCAACGGCACCGGCGTTTGCAGTCAATCTCGATGGCGTCCTCGATCTTGCCCTGAAAAATGATCCTCGCTTGCGCGCCGCAGCATATCGGCGTGATGCGGTTGCTGAGAACAAAACCCAGGCCGTAGCCAACCTGCTGCCGCACCTCGGGGCAAGCGCCACCTATGATCGGGGCAACTCCAAAGTGACCATTGCTGACACCGAGGTTTCAGACAGTGATGTGAGCAATGACAGTTACAGCGTGTGGCTGCGGCAAAGTCTTTATCGCCAGGAGAATTACGAGAGCCTGGACATTGCCCGTTCGCAGATTTCCGAGGCCGATGCGTTGTACCAGGTTGCTTACCTGGATTTCCTCGTGCGGATTGCCGAGCGCTACTTCCTGGTGCTGACGCTGACGGATGGCGTTACGTTTGCCGAGGCCGAGGAAACGGCTTTTCAGCGTCAATACGAGCAGGCCGAGCAGCGCTTTGAAGTGGGACTGACGGCGGTCACTGATGTGCACGAAGCAAAAGCCAGCTATGACACTGCGCGTGCCCGTGCCATCGTTTCACGCAATAACCTGGCGGATGCCAAGGAAGCCATGCGTGAGCTGACCGGCACTTACTTTGAAGATTATGACAATCTCCAGCCTGTGCTGCCACTGGTGGAGCCCTCTCCAGCCGATGCGGAAGAGTGGGTCAAGATGGCTCTTGCCAGCAGTCCCAGCATCCGTTCCGTGCAAGCCAGCGTTGAAGTCGCCGAAGCCGACGTGCGTTTCCAGCGTGCCGGCCACTTCCCCACGCTGGATCTGGTGGCGAGGTATAACGACTACACCAATAACAAATACCTGGTGCGCGACGACTTCCAGCAGCCTATTGGGTCCACCTCCCTTGGGGTAGATGACACCACGGTAGAATTGTTGCTGGCAGTGCCTATTTACTCGGGAGGTGCCGTCAGTTCACGCACACGCCAGGCCAGTTACCTGTTCGATGCCCGCTCACAGGATCTCGAAGATGTGCAGCGCGCAACGGTGCGCCAGGCGCGAAATTCTTATCGTGGCGTGCTCAGCGGCATTGAAGAAGTCGGAGCGTATGGCCAGGCGGTGATTTCTGCGCAAAGCTCGGTCGAAGCCACCCAGGCGGGCTTCGAAGTGGGTACCCGTACCATCGTCGACGTGTTGATAGCCGAGCAGCATTTTTACCAGGCGCAACGGGATAATTCCCTGGCCCGGCATGGCTATATTCTAAGCCACCTTCGGCTGAAGCTGGTTGCCGGCTTGTTGACCGAGGACGATCTGCTGGTGGTCAATCAGTTATTGCAGTAGGCCCCGATTGCAATAGCCCCTATTGCATTAAACTTGCGCTGCGACCGTCCGCCAGCAAGCGGTCGGCAATTTCCAGGGTACGCGCCAGCGCACCCTGGCCCTGTGCAACCAGCGCCAGTCCGGCGGATCCCATCCGTTGCCGCAAGGCGGCATCACCCAGCAACTCGCACACCCAGTGCTCCAGTTGCGCTGCATTGAGCACCTGTTTCGCACCACCTGCAGCCAGCAATTCACGGCTGATTTCGGCAAAGTTAAACGTGTGTGGGCCCAGCAGCACCGGTACCGACAAGGCCGCCGGCTCAAGCATGTTATGCCCGCCCACTGCAACCAGGCTGCCACCAACAAATGCCACGTCGCAAGCCGCATAAAACTGCAGCAGCTCCCCCATGGCGTCTACCACCAGGCACTGGACCGAAGCAGGACAGGGCAGCCCGGCACTCCAAAGATGCACCGACAGACCGCTTGCACGGGCGAGCTGGACTGCCTGTGGGAAGCGTTCCGGGTGGCGCGGCACGAGGATCAGCAGAGCTGCCGGGAAATGTTTCAGCACCCCCTGGAAGGCTTCCAGTACCGGGCTTTCCTCGCCCTCACGGGTGCTGGCAGCAAGGAATACGGGCCGCTGCTCAGCCCGGGCCCGCCGCAGCGCCTGTCCCTGCATGTGCAGTGCGGGGGGTAGCTTTAGTTCAAACTTGAGATTGCCGCTGACCGTGATGCGGGCAGGCTCGGCGCCAAGCGCGGCAAAACGCGTCGCGTCGTTTTCGCTTTGCGCTGCAATGCAACTAACCTGCAGCAGGGCGTCGCCCACGAGTCTGCGCACGCGCTGGAAGCGGGGGAACGATTTTTCGGAAATGCGGGCATTGGCCAACAATATGGGTATGTTGTGCTGCGCCGCGGCATGATAGAGGTTGGGCCAGATTTCCGTTTCCATGACGATCAGCAAGCGCGGTCGTGTGTGGCGGAAAAAACGTTGCACACAGCCCGGCAGATCCAGCGGGATATACACATGTTGCACCGGAGCACCAAACAACGCCCTGATCCGGGCTGAGCCGGTCGGGGTAAAGCAGGTAAGCGACAAAGGCAGGCCGGGATAGCGTGACAGCAGCGCAAGGACCAGGGGCGTTGCCGCATTGACCTCGCCCACGGAAGCAGCATGCACCACAATGCCGCCCGGCGTCATTGCCCGTAGCGACAGGGCAAAACGCTCCCGCCAGCGGCGGCGGTACTCCGGTTCGCGCAGGCTGCGCCATCCCAGGTGCAACAACAGCAAAGGCGCGAAGAAGTAGCTGGCGAGTTTATACACCCTGTACATTGGTCTGGCCCTTGTCTCGCCTGTTCTCTAAAAAGTATAGCACTGGGGTATATCAGCGGGCGTTGCAGGTCGGGGGCCCAGACAAAAGATGCGGGTGAGCGCCAGAGCTTGGACTCAGCAGCGTAAGCAAGGACAATATGACTATGCCCATGATTGAGCCAGCCATAACTCCGTCACCACCCGTCCCACCCCGGCCAGCCTGCACTTTGCGCAACCTGCCGGCGTGGCTGGCCGTGGGCTTACTCTGGTTGCTGGGCAAGACACCGCAGTGGCTGGCCCTGGCCCTGACCGTTCCTTTGGCGGCTCTGTTGCGCTTCGGTATGAGGCGCAGGTGCAAAATCGCGCGGCGCAATATTGAACGCTGCTTTCCTGCACTGGCTGAAGCCGAACGGGACAGGCTGGTGCGCGACAGCTGCCGGGCATTGGCCCGGGCGGTGTTCGAAATTGCCTGGGCATGGTCGGCTTCCGATGCATTCATGCACCGCCTCAGCCGGGTGGAGGGATTGGAGAACCTGGTGGCGGCCAGGGCGGGAGGGCGCGGCGTCTTGCTCATAACCGCCCACCTCAGTTGCCTGGAGATTGGTGCCCGCATGATGGTGCTGGGCCTGGACCCGGGTTTACCGGTCAGCGGAATCTACCGGCCGCTGCGCAACCCGGTGCTGGAGTGGTATCAGAATCGCGGACGGCGCTATGGTGCATCCATGATCAGCAAGCGGGACATGCGCGCCGCTATTCGCCTGTTACGCAGCGGCGGGCTGGTGTGGTATGCGCCCGACCAGGACTTCGGCCGCAAGCAAAGTGTGTTCGTGCCATTCTTCGGTATCCAGACAGCCACTTTGCTGGCCACGCACCGCCTGCCACTCATGACGGGCTGTGCGGTGGTTCCCATGTTTCCGGTTTATGATGAAACTGCGCGGCGCTATGCCATCAAGTTTCTGCCGGCCCTGGAGTCGTTTCCGGGACCGGATGCCACGGCAGACCTGGCACGAGTGAGCGCTATCATGGAGCAGCACATCCGCTGCGCGCCCCAGCAATACTGGTGGATTCATCGCCGCTTCAAGACACGACCTGAAGGAGAGGAAGGGTTTTATGCCTGATGTGCGGGAAAACCACGGGAGCAGAACATGAACAGTATCGCGAGGACATTGCTGCGGCTTTTTTTCGCACTCACGGTTGCGCTTATCACAGCAGCTATCCTGCGCTCATCGCTCTGACCCTGGCAGGGCCATGCTGTCGCGCAGGCTTGCAGCCCACAATCCCACCAGGAACCACACCAGGGATGAGGTGTAGGTGCCATATACCGAAAAGTGCGAGTTCAGGGGGAACAGGATAAGTGCTATCGCCAGCGCATACGG
>SHZL01000210.1 GCA_009692275.1 Lysobacterales bacterium
TGAAATAGTCCGTATTGCGATGCGCTTCTTCGTCTTCATCGCTCATGAACTGCTCAAACACCGCATAGCCGAGCGGCACATCACGCAGCTTGAAAAATTCGTAAGCGATAGTTCCCGATTCATGGGTCAGGACCTTGGAGGTCAATGCCTGCGCCAGCCGGATAAAATCCGCTTCCTTGCCTTCCTTTACTTTCATCCGCGCCAGGAATGTCATCATGGCCATTTCTCCAGAAATGCTTTTTGAATGGAATTCAAGTTATGTTAGCATCGAGACTATCTGAAAGGAAAGGATTTATTGGCATGTCCGAACCAATATTTACAGTGGTTACCCCGGTGGGGCAGATTGAAGAGAAGAGTTTCTCAGCGTTCGAAGTCAATGGTACGGACTTTGTCATCTGCCGTTTCCGGGATGAGTACTTTGCCGTAGAGAATCTGTGCTCACACGCACTGGCGAGATTCAACGAAGGTAAATTGCGCGGTCACCGCATCATGTGCCCCCTGCACGGCGCTACGTTTGACGTACGCACCGGAGCCTGCACCGGTGCACCGGCCACCAGGCCCATCCGCTCATTTCCGCTACGCATCCGGGATGGCCAGATTGAAGTGGCCGTGCCCGTGCCTGCAAACCCTTAGGGAAACCAACCCAGAGCGCCCCCAGGGTCCGCGCTTTCCAATAAGGGGCCGGATATTTTCGAACAATAAGGGGCCGGATACATTTTCCCCAACAATAAGGGGCCGGATACATTTTCCGACAAGAAATTCAGTGAATCGCCATGGTGTGGGAATTTCTTGCTGGTAAAAATGGTGCCTCCAGAATGAGAGCTTCAGCCTGTGCCACGCCCTGTTCGCCTAAACCTGCCCGGCATTCCGCAGCACATAACGCAGCGCGGCAATAATCGCCAGGCGTGTTTTCTTGCTGGGGAGGACTATGAACTGTACTTGGCCTTGCTGGCTGCGGCGTGCGAAAAACACCAATGTGCGGTGCACTCCTATGTCCTCATGACAAATCATGTACATTTGCTGATAACACCAGAAACGGCGGAAGGCGTATCGCTCGTGATACGGGATTTGGGCCGGGATTATGTTCGGCAGGTCAACAAGGCGTATGGGCGTTCGGGAACCCTGTGGGAAGGCCGCTTCAAGTCATCGCTGGTGGATAGGGAGGCTTATTGTCTGGCTTGTTATCGATACATTGAACTGAATCCGGTGCGGGCGCAGATGGTAGTGATTCCTGCCGACTATGGCTGGTCGAGTTTCAGGGCCAACGCGTTGGGAATGCGCAACGAATTGATCACACCTCATGAGTGCTGGCTTTCCCTTGGCGCTTCCGATAACGCTCGACGGTCTGCTTACCAGGGTCTTTTTAAACAGGATCTTGAGCAGAAACAACTTGAAGACATTCGCTATGGTGTGCGTAAGGGCTTGCCCACCGGAAATGATGGGTTTAAACGGCAGGTCGAAGCAGCACTTTCAGTCAAACTCAGTAGCGGTAAAAGAGGGAGGCCAGTAAGAATCAGCTAATCGATAGGGAAAATGTATCCGGCCCCTTAAAGCTCGGCCCCTTAAAGCTGCGGCCCCTTAAAGCTGGTCCCCTTCTCAGGTAGACTCTCCCCGCCCATTGCACTCCGGAGGAATGACCTATGCGCCGCAACTCTTCCAGTTTTTGCTCCGCCACATTCGCTCTCGCAATTTCTCTGCTTCCTTCGCTCGCCGCCGCGGACACCGCCGCCGATCACGCCAGGCAACTTCATTTCTCCTCCATTGTCCTCGACACCCACGCCGACACCACTCAGTTCTTCTTCGCCAAGGACTACGATTTTGCCAAGCGCAATACCGGCGGCAGCCAGGTCGATATTCCCCGCATGAAAGAAGGCGGCCTCAACGCCCTTTTCCTTTCCATCTTCATCGACGCCTCCATCATGGGTCCGCCCGCAGTGCAAAAAGCTCTCGATCAGATCGACGCTATTCGCACTGCCGTCCGCGATCATCCCGTCGACCTCGTCCTGGCCACCTCCGCGGAAGACATTCGCCGCGCCCACTCCCAAAACAAAATCGCCATCCTTATGGGCATCGAGGGCGGCCACATGATCGGCAACGACAATCGCCTCATCCGCATTTACTCCGTCCTTGGCGTTCGCTACATGACTCTCGCCCATTTTAAAAATAACGAGTGGGCCGACTCCTCTACCGACAAGCCCGCACACAACGGCCTCACCGACTTTGGCAAAGACGTCGTCCGCGAAATGAATCGTCAGGGCATCCTCATCGACATCTCCCACGTCTCCGACAAAACATTTTACGATGCCCTCGAAATCAGCAAGGCCCCGCTCATCGCCTCGCACTCTTCTGTGCGCGCCATCTCCAACCATCCCCGCAACATGTCCAATGACATGATCAAGGCGCTCGCTGCCAAAGGCGGCGTCATACAGATCAACTACGAACTGAATTATTTAAGCGATGAGTACCGCAAGGCTTACGAAGCCAATGCCGGCGACGTCAGCAAAGCCGACGAAGTCTTTAAGAAAGAATGCGGCGACGATTTCCTCTGCATCAGCAAAGCCCAGCAGCGCCAACTCCAGAAACTTCAGGCGGAAGGCAAGGTCCCCCGCGTCAGTTGGGAAACGATCATCGAGCACATCGACCACGTCGCCAAACTTGTCGGCCCCG
The DNA here is from genome assembly GCA_009692275.1 of Lysobacterales bacterium. Classification (GTDB taxonomy): domain Bacteria; phylum Pseudomonadota; class Gammaproteobacteria; order Xanthomonadales; family SZUA-36; genus SHZL01. The sequence continues at coordinate 2,668 of SHZL01000210.1, forward strand.
ATCACGTTGGCCTGGGCTCCGATTTTGACGGCGCGGATATGCCCGACGGCCTCGAAGATTGTTCCAAGCTCCCCAAAATCACCGAAGCCCTCGTCCGCAAAGGCTACTCCGACGCCGACATCCAAAACATTCTCGGCGGCAACATGCTTCGCGTCCTGGAGCAATCCGAACGCGTCGCCGCTCAACTCAACACCGCGGCGGACTAGTTCGACAGGTTTACCCTTACTAAGGGGCTCAATAAGGGGCCCCTTAGAGTGCCGGAAAATGTATCCGGCCCCTTAAAGTGCCAAACGGCAGCGCACCCTTTCCGTCTCAGGCCCGCTGGTCGAAACGGCGGCCAATCAAAGCGCTGGCTATATTGATCTTCTGGATGTCGATGGCGCCGCCGGCAATGCCCCAACCCCAGGCATCGCGAAAGCGTCGTTCCATGGGATATTCCTTCGAATACCCGTAGCCACCCATGAGTTGCAGGGCATTACCGGTAACCGTGCGGGCCATTTCATTGGCAAAACATTTTGCCACGCTGGACGCACTGATACTGGGGAATCCGCGCTCGGCATCGACGGCTGCGCGCCAGATAAGCAGGCGGGACGCTTCCACCTGGATTTTCATATCGGCAAGCTTCAGTTGCACTGCCTGGAAATCGACGATGGGTTTGCCAAACTGCCGCCGCTCCTGCACATAGGCGCAGGCATCATCCAGCGCTGCTGACGCCTGGGCCAGGGCCATGGTCGCATTGCCACAACGTTCCAGGTCAAAGGCGGCCATGAGTTTTTTAAACCCGCCTTCCGGCACCACGATATTGCGCGCCGGCACGCGGACGTGATCAAAGTACAGATCGCAGGACGGCACACCGCGAAAACCCATCAGGTGTTCCTGGCGGCCGAAACTCAGCCCTGCCGTGCCCTTTTCCACGTATACCGCGCCGATAGATTTGGCCCCGGGCTGGTCGGAAAAGCGACAGTACACCAGGTATCCATCCGCATGGCCGCCACCCGAGCACCAGCGTTTTGCGCCGCTGATGACTACCTCGTCACCGGCCATTTCTGCCCTGGTTGAAAGATCCGTCAAGGCGGATCCGGCCGCCGGCTCGGACATGGCGATGGCGATGACTTTTTCGCCGGCACAGACGGCGGGCACTACTTCAGCTACGAGCTCAGGACTGGCAAATTTCTCAATGGCCCGCACCGGGCCCACGCAGGATTCAAAAACCGGAAATCCGACGGCCGACGAAATGCGGCCCAGTTCCTCGATGACGATCAATGCTTCCAGGTTTCCCAGCCCCTGCCCGCCCAGCCGCTCGGGAATGTTGACCCCGAGGTAGCCCATGGCAGCAAACTCTTTTACCAGTTCATGCGAAGGCGGGTTGCCGGTGAGTTCGATCTCCTCTGCGATCGCTGTCAGTCGCTCTTTTGCATAGCGCCGCACGCTGCTTTGCAGTTCCCGTTGTTCTTCGCTCAGCTGAAAATCCATCTGTGAATAGTTCCCGATTAATTGCCAGAATTAATTGCCCAAATTAGTTGACTTAGTGTCGCACACCGCAGGCGCTAATTGAGTATACTGGTGAGCGCTTGAAACAAACAGGCATGACTGTTTGTAATTTGCCTACGGATACCCCATGACCGTTTCATCTCAGGAAACGCATCTGGCCAAAGCTGCCGAGGCTAAAACTGCCCTGGCCAACACTACCCCGGCCAAAACTAACTTGGCGGAGCAGGGTTTCCATGCGCGCATCCGGCGTGGACTGGAATACGAACAATCGCGCCGCGAGGTCCCCGAAAATTTTCCCGCCCTGCCGCCCATTCCTGCGGGACGTTATACCGATCCTGGTTTTCTCAAACTTGAATACGAATTCCTGTGGAAAAAGTCCTGGCTCTATGTTTGCCACGCCGACCAGCTTGCGCAACCGGGTGACTATATCCTGTGGAATGAAACACGCTCGCCCGTCATTATCGTGCGCGGCCAGAACGGCGCAATCCACGCGTTCTATAACACCTGCAGGCATCGCGGCGCACCGCTGGTCAAGCTCGCCTCGGGCAAGGTGCAGGGAGGCTTTACCTGCCCCTACCACGGCTGGTCCTATGGCCTCGATGGCAGCCTGGTCGGCATCCGTGAGCGGCGGGACTTTCCGGGCATTGATTTCAGTTGCCTCGGCCTGGTACCGGTCAGATGCGAAACATTGGGCAAATGGATTTTCCTCAACGAAGACCCGGATGCGCCGCCCTTGCTGGAATCCCTGTGGCCGCTGGCGGATGAGTTCGCCCGCTTCGAACCGGACAACATTCGCCACATCGGCTCCCGCAGTTTCGATATTGCCTGCAACGTGAAAGTCCTGCTTGATGGACTGCTGGAGGTTTACCACCTC
>SHZL01000211.1 GCA_009692275.1 Lysobacterales bacterium
CAATGGCCTGGTCGATATGGTCATCTATTATTCTTGCCAGCACCTTTCGATAGGTGAATCGCCCGAACCCGTGCTTGCCGACGCGCATGGCCTCATCGAGGTAGTGCACCCGCAGTTCCGCATCCACCGCATGGGCCACGTTGCGGCTGAGGGAAATAATATGGCACTCATAACCGTGGTATAGCTCCAGGGCCTTATACAAATTCAATACCACTTTTTCCGCACCGCCGCCTGCGATGCCGGGCAATACGAAAACTACTTTTGTATTATTCGTTGCCATGACCCGCGCATCCTTCCTGACTCTGTGGCAGGCTCTTGTCCAGTAAGGCACGCAACTCCTCCGGTTGCTTTGCCCAGCGACGAAGGGTGGCAAAGTCTTTATTTTCGATCAGCCTGATGCGCGTGCAGAAACGCTCAAAGCCAAGGCCGGCGGAGGATCCGACCGAGAGCAGGACGGGCGGTTCGCTCGCGGACAATATCAGCGCCTCCACGGGGACCTTCATCGGGGCCGATACTGCCCGGCCGTGCAGAAACGCATAGTCCGCCTCATTCTCGGCGGGGTGCAATTTTAAAATCACGTCCCGCCCCTGGCTCTCCAGGCTGGCGACTATGGTCTCGTAAATTCTTTGTTTGTCCGCCAGCGGAATACCCGCCATGACGTCCAGTGGTTGCGTGGCAAGAATGACAGACCGCTGCGTCATCTGCGGCAGCGCGTGACCGCCCATGATGTTCCTGATGACATCAACCGCGCCCGGGCTGGTCAGAAAATTGATTGCCTGTCCTTTGCCGCGCACCAGCGGCGCCAGGCGTTCCGGGTAAATGACCCAGATTTCCCTGCAGCGCGGATCGTCACCAAAACAGCGGTAACGCGCCGGCAGCCCCCGCAGCAACCGTGGCGGAGCCTTCCACCACGGCAAGCGGTGTTGCAGGTAATTGGTTTCACCGTCATCAATGATATTGAACTGCGTGGTCAGCAAGCGGAACACGCGGGCCATGCGGTTGCGTTCATTGAAAAGCCACAGCGTGAACCGGGGCGCAGCCCGCAAATCGCGAGCAAGATCCGGCGCAGATTGTGCGAGCGTGGCTATGACGGGTTGCCGCAACCATGCCGGGGCGGACAACATGGCCCGCGACCACTGATAACTGAGGCGCCCGGCCAATGAACTTTCCAGGCGGCGCCGAAAATCGGCACGCGCCATCTCGTACACGTGAATGTTTTTCGGAATATCGGCCAGGTTCCAGTCAGCCAGCGACGCACCCTGGTAATCTGCGAAGAACAGGATATGGTGCTGCTCGTGCGGCCATGCGCTACCGCGGCATAGTGCGAACAGCAGATGCCGGACGGTTGAGCATATGTATATGTTCATGGCGAGCCTGTCTTTGCTATGGCGCAGTCAAGGCTGCCACGATGGCGGGGGCAGAGTAAAGCCCCGGAGCCTTTGCTCCAGTCCAAATACGGTGCGCATCTCATCCGCAGGTAGCCCTGGATTGGTGGTCAAAAGGCAGCGAAGCGCGTAGGCTAGGCGCCACCTTCAACTGACTCCGGCTTGCTCTTGTCACTGCTCGAAGAACTCAAGCGCCGCAACGTATTCCGGGTAGCCATCGCTTACGTCATATTGTGCTGGCTGATGGCGCAAGTCGCCGCCCTGCTGCTGGACACGTTTGGCGCGCCCGACTGGGTGCTCAAAAGCCTTCTGGCCCTGCTCCTGATCGGTTTTCCCTTTGCCGTGTTTTTTGCCTGGGCCTTCGAGCTGACCCCCGAAGGCATCAAGAAAGAAAAAGACGTAGACCGCACCCAGTCCATCACGGCCCATACCGGTCGAAAACTGGATTTCGCCATCATCGCCATCCTGGTCCTTGCTCTCGGCTATTCTGCCTGGGACAAGTTTCTCAACCGTGCGGATACCGAGTCCGCGGGAACCACGGCGGCGGCCGGGACCGATGAACAGCCGGCAGTACCCGGCCTGCCCACGCCAGACCTGCCGACTGATAAGTCCATCGCCGTGCTGCCCTTCGAGAATCGCAGCAAACAGGAAGAGGACGAGTATTTCGCCGCCGGCATCCATGACGATCTCCTGACCCAGCTGGCGCAGATCGCGTCCCTGCGTGTGATTTCCCGCACTTCGGTGGGGCAGTTCAAGAACACCACCTTGCCCATTCGCGACATCGCGCAGCAACTGAATGTGGCTACCGTGCTGGAAGGCGGCGTGCAGCGCGCCGGCAGCCAGGTGCGCATCAACCTGCAGTTGATCGACGCCGCCACGGACACCCACCTCTGGGCGCAGACCTTTGATCGTGAACTCACCGCCAGCAATGTCTTTGCCATCCAGAGCGAAATTGCCAGCGCCGTCACCGCGGCGCTGCGCGCAACGCTGTCGCCCGAAGAAAAAAGCCGGATCGCTTCCGCGCCCACCGAAAGCATGGCGGCGCTGGAGGAATACTTCAAAGGCCGTGCCGAACTCGACCAGCGCACGCAGCCCGCCATTGAGTCCACCCGCCTGCGCTTCGAGCATGCCCGCACCATCGATCCGGAGTTTGCCCTCGCCATGGCGGGCGAAGCGCAAGCCATCCTGCTCCTGAGCGACGATGTGGGCTCCTATGGCAACATACCGGTAGGGGAAACCGTTAGCCTCGCGCGGCCCCCTGTTGGAGCGGGCAGTGCAACTGGCTCCGGAAGATCCGCAAGTGCTGGCCGTTAACGGGCTCCTGGCACACTCCGCGTTTGACTTCACGAAGGCTATCGATTTCTACCGCCGGTCCCTGGCCCTTAATCCCTCCAGCGGCGAGGTGCTGAACTGGCTGCGGCTGGCCCTGTATGCGAGCGGTGGCTACCGGGAGGCACTGGATGTGGGTGAGCGGATGGCGGAAGTGGACCCCCTGTCCATGGTCGCGCTTTTCAACACTATTGGTGACCGCGGCACTGTCGATGAAGAGATAAGCCCGGCAACGGAGGCCCTCTTGCAACGCCTGTCCCAACTGAATGCGAGCTACGGCCTGTTCGCCCGGGCTGGTGTCGAACAGCAGATGGGCAACATTCCGGGTGCGACGCGCCTTTATTACCAGTCACTGGAAGCGGACCCCGGCCGCTCCTCCGCTCGTGCCACCCTCGCCGATTTGCTGTTACGTCTGGGGCTGGAAGCCGAGGGGCTGGCGGTTGATCCCACCCTGGCGGTCAATGCCGCTTTTTTCGGGGGTCGATGGGATGAAGCGGTGGTGTCGGCGCAGGAATACCTGGCGCTGAATCCGGATCAGCCGGTGGCCATGGGCCAGCTGTTGAACGCCCTGATGTGGGCGGGAGAGGAGGATGCGGCCTTCGCGCTGGCGCAGCAACTCTGGGCGAAAATGGGCGAAAGCCCGTTCAACGTGGCGCCCTGGGTCGAGAGCATGGCCTGGGTGGCGCATCAATCCGGGCATCCACAGGAAGCCGCCTTGTACCGTGCAGCCCTGGCCAAGGTTGTCCAGGCGACCAAGGCAGCCGGCTACACGGACAACTATTCCAATCTGAAGGAAGCGCGGCTGGCAGCGCTGGACGGGCGCGAAGACGATGCGATAGCGGAATTCAGCCGTGCCATCGACCGCGGCGCGCGCTGGACTTTCCTCGGTCAATACCCGGAATTTGCAGCTTTGCAGGACAACCCGGGCTTCCAGGCCCAGGTCAGCCGCCTGCGCGACCTGATGGACCAGGAACGCGGGGAAGTTGTCGCCATGCTGTGCGGACCGGATCCGGTAGTGGCGCACCCCACGCCCGCGCCCGAAACCTGCGTGATGTACCAGCAATATTTGGAATCCGGGTAAAGCTGCCAGTCACTATCTACCAGACAACTCCACCTCCAGCACCATCTCGACATCGCGTGCGTCGTCAAGGGCGATCAGGATATTGTTACGAAGGTCGGTCACGATATCCCATTTGACCGCGACGACGTTGCGGAACTCAGCCGTTGGCAGAACAGCGAGGATGCGCTCCGGTTCAAACGCGGTGAGCCTTACGGCCTCTCTGTTTCTCCCTTTCCCCATCATGCCCGGATAATCGAGGTTGTTGATAATGTAGGGCTGAAATACGTTCACGAGCTGCATCTCGTGTGTATTTCCGACAAGCTTGACGGTGTCAGCCTGCGCGAAGAACACGGGCAGCGAGTTCTTCGCTGCCTGGCTCTTGATGATGGCGAGATCGCTCGAACCAGTGAGGTTCGCATACGTGTCGGAGACAATCGGCGTTCCTTCCATGGTGATCAGTTGTTCGGCGGCAGCGGTGAGGATTTCGGTTGAAATGTCGGTTGGCTTGTTCATCGGCATCTCCATCACAGCCCCACCACGGCATCTTTGATGCGCTGGTAGGTGCCGCAGATGCAGATATGCTTCATCTCCGACAGGATTTCGGTGCCGTGGTGGCCGGCCTGCATGGCGCCGGCACAGGCCATGATCATGCCCGGCTGGCAGTAGCCACATTGGGGAACCTGGTGGTCGATCCACGCTTTTTGCGCGGGATGGCTGCGATCGGGCGACAAGCCCTCGATGGTGGTGATTTTCTTGCCGGCCGCTGAGGACACGTCGAACACGCATGAGTGTTCGCGCTGGCCGTCGATGAGCACGGTGCAGGCACCGCAAACTTCGATGCCGCAGCCGTATTTGGTGCCGGTGAGACCCAGGATATCGCGTAACACCCAGAGTAGCGGGGTGGCCGCGTCGACATTTACATTGTATAGCGTTCCGTTCACATTCAAGGAAATCATCGAACCTCCTGTGCCCGCCGGGGGTGGTGCGGGTTGACGAAGCAGCGTACGTGTATGTGTGCCGAAGCGTTGACGAGCGGCGCCATGATGTCTTGTTTGCATCAGGATGCAGATACAGGCACGTGGTGACAGCGGGTGCTGTTGGCTCGCGAGCTGCAGCTTGCGGTCTGAATCCGTGATTCGGCAGAACTGTTTCAGGTCAGCCCCGTCCAGTTGCGCGTTGGGCTCAAAAAACGGGGCCAGAGTAAAAACACTCTGAGTACGGGCGGAGGTTGGTAAAAAGAGGATTCT
>SHZL01000212.1 GCA_009692275.1 Lysobacterales bacterium
GCCGAACGCCTGACCGCGGAGACCTACGAACTGAACCTTGCGGCAGATTCCTTTGATACGGCATTCGCCACGCTGACCTGGCACGATTTCTACACTGTCGATGCGGCTAACGGGTGGCCGGCCATTGATGTGCCTGCGCTCACAGGAAAACTTTGCGCCGCACTTAAGCCAGGAGCAGTGCTGGGGGTCATCGATCACGTGGCAAACCAGGGCGCGGATCCCCATGAATCAGGCGAAAAACTGCATCGCATAGATCCCAACCGGATCAAGGCAGACCTCGAGGGCACGTGTTTTGTGTTTGAAGGCGAACTGAACGTGCTGAGAAATTCAGCTGACGACCATAACCTGCCGATGTCTGATCCATCCGTGCGCGGCAAGACCGACCAGGTGATTTTCAGGTTCCGTAAAAAGAGCTGAGCTTCTCACCCTCTCTTCCTGGGGATATAGAGGTCCGTTATGGTGCCCTCGAATACCTCGGCAGCCATGGCGATGCTTTCGGACAGGGTCGGGTGTGGATGGATGGTCAGGCCGACGTCGGCGGCATTACAACCCATTTCGATCGCCAGGGCGCACTCCGAAATCAAGTCACCGGCATGTGGACCAACAATTCCGGCTCCAACCAGCCTCCTGGTGGAGCTATCAAACAGCAGCTTGGTGAATCCCTCGGTGCGGTCAATGGCCACGGCCCTGCCACTGGCTGCCCAGGGGAAGTGGCTTACTTCGCAGGCGACTCCAGACTTGCGGGCTTCCGTTTCGGTCAAACCGACCCAGGCCACTTCAGGGTCGGTGTAGGCAACCGAAGGAATTACCCGCGCGTCAAAGAAGCTCTTCTTCCCGGCGATGACCTCGGCTGCGACCTTGCCCTCGTGGCTGGCCTTGTGTGCGAGCATGGGCTGACCTACGACATCACCAATGGCAAAGATATGCTGGACATTGCTGCGCATTTGCCGGTCCACTGCAATAAAACCCTGGTCTGAAACAGCAACCCCGGCAGCCTGTGCACCCACTGACTTGCCATTTGGGGTGCGCCCTACCGCAACCAGAACACCATCAAATGGCGCCGATGCTGGAGCACCGGGACCTTCAAACCGCGCCACCAGGGCTTCATCAGCGACATCAACCTGGGTCACCCGTGTTGCCAGGTAGATGTGTTCATAGCGCCTGGCGATGCGGCTTTGCAAGGGCTTGACCAGGTCGGGATCAGCTCCCGGCATCAGTTGGCCGGACAATTCAACCACCGTAACCCTGCTGCCGAGTGCCGCATAAACACAGGCCATTTCCAGGCCGATAATTCCGCCACCTATCACCAGCAGGCGTGGGGGAATGTCATCGAGTTGCAGTGCCGCAGTGGAGTCCATCAAGCGCGGGTCACCCCAGGGCAAGCCCGACAGTTCCATGGATTGTGAACCGACCGCAATGATGGCATGGGCAAAATCCAGGGTTCGTGTTTCCCCGACCTGCCTGACCGAGATTTCGTGCGGGCCGGTAAAAGCACCCACTCCCTGAACCACCTCGATGGACCGCCTCTTCGCCAGGGCAGACAGCCCGCCGGCCATTTTGTTGACCACTCCATCTTTGTAGGCTCGCAGTTTATCGAGCTCAATGCGGGGATCGCCAAACTGAACTCCGTGGCTGGCCATGGCGGCCGCTTCATCGATGATTTGCGCCGTGTGCAGCAAGGCCTTTGAAGGTATGCAACCGACATTCAGGCAAACCCCGCCCAGCGCGGGGTAACGCTCAACCAGGGCCACTTTCAGCCCCAGGTCCGCAGCGCGAAAGGCAGCGGTGTAACCACCGGGCCCGGCACCCAATACAACCAGATCGTACGTTTGACTCATGGTTCATCGCCTCTGCGACTCGCAATTACCAGCGTATCCCCTTCCTGGACAATACTGAAATGTTGCAAGAAGCTCATACCGAGCAAAGACTCTTCTCCCAGGCCGGAAGCAATCGTTGCACTCACGTCCCGCAGCACCAGGGCGCCCACCTGCACCGTTGCCAGCCTGGTCATCCAGCCGGCCGATGGTCCCGCGGCGGTCATGACCGTCACGCCCGGGCCAAACTCCAGGCCCAGGTCACGGGCCAAATGCTCCGACACCGCCACATCGGTTGCCCCGGTATCAATCAGGAATTCGACCGGCTGCCCATTGATTTCGCCGCTAGCGCTGAAGTGGCCATTACGCTGGCGTTGCAACACGACCATGACGCGTCCTTCCCCGTCCTGCTCCAGGCGCATTCCACCATCATTTCGCAAGGTTGCGTGGTACAGCGCCGTCAGTCCCAGCATGATGGCAACAATGGCGGCCCAATAGAGACGGCGGCTTTGACCTGGCGGTTGTTCATCCTGTTGATCAGACATGTTTGTGTGCAACCAGGCCTTTCTGCAGACCTACAGAGTGAGAAGTCTGAGGTCCTCAAGCTGGCTGCCCAGGAAGCGGGTGAACCGGGCTGCGGTTGCGCCATCGATCACCCGGTGATCGTAGGAGACGGACAGCGGCAACATCAACCGGGGTTCAAACGACTTGCCGTTCCATACCGCCTGCATGCGCGAACGCGATACTCCCATGACTGCGACTTCAGGTGCGTTGATAATGGGTGTGAATCCCGTGCCGCCAATTCCGCCCAGGCTGGAAATGGAAAAGCATCCGCCCTGGATGTCCTGGAGCTTGAGTTTCTGTTCCCTGGCGCGGATGCTGACCTCGGCAAGTTCCTTTGCCAGGTCCATGATGCTCTTGCGGTTGCATTCCCGCAGAACGGGAACTAGCAATCCCTCGGACGTATCCACCGCGATGCCAATATTGAAGTAGCTTTTCAGGATCAGGTTTTTGCCCGATGTATCAAGCGAAGCATTGAACTGCGGGAATTTTTTCAGAGCCGCAACACTGGCTTTGATCAGAAACACCAGCGGAGTCAGCTTGAAACCCTGTTTTTCGGCATCCGCAGACTGAGCCTTGCGGAACGCCTCCATGTCAGTGATGTCCGCCTCGTCGTGCTGGGTCACGTGGGGAATGCTTATCCAGTTGCGGTGCAGGTACCCCGCGGATAACTTCTGGATCCGGCTCAGGGGCTGCTCGCTGATTTCACCAAATTGTGAGAAATCCACCTTGGGTGGCGGAGGCAGCTCCAAACCGGCCGGGCTGGAGCGCTCCACCGGTGGACGTGTCATGACGGATTTTACGAATGAAGTGACATCTTCTTGCAGAATACGGCCACCGCCGCCCGTGCCTTTGACTAGCTTCAGGTCTGCGCCCAGTTCGCGCGCAAACTGCCGGACCGAGGGGCTGGCATAGGGCACCAGGGATGGGTCCACTGCCGCATAGCCTTGTGCAATCAACCGGGAAGCAAGTGCAGCTGGATTAGCTGGAACAGCCTGGGGAATGGCTGCTTTCGATAGCGCTTCCTGCCCTGGTTCCGGCCTGGCTTCCGGTCTGATTTCCGGCCTTATTTCCGGCGCAAGCTCCGGCTGAACTTCGGGACGAACAGGAACCTGGGCAGCGCCTTCCTGCTGAGCCTCTATTTCGAGTATGGCCACCACGTCACCAGCGGAAACCTTGTCGTTCAGTTTCAGCCTCATTTCGCGAATTACACCAGCCTGTGGACTGGGTACTTCCATGGTGGCCTTGTCGCTCTCAAGCGTCACCAGGGAGTCTTCGGCCTTTACCCGGTCACCGGCAGACACCAGCACCTCGATCACCGGGATATTGCTGAAGTCCCCGATATCCGGAACCTTGATTTCAATCATGGTGCTCAGTTTTGGCATTGGGCTCACTGTTGGCTCCGCATCATCAGGCCGCCCTCAGGCGTTCGCCGGATTGATCTTGCCAGGATCAATTCCCAGCTTGCTGCGTGCTGCCAACAATTCTCCTTGCCCGACCGTGCCCTGACGATAAAGGGCGTACAAAGCTGCATAAGCGATGTTGAAGCGGTCAACCTCAAAGAACCGGCGCAATTTCTTCCGTGTGTCCGAGCGCCCGAAACCGTCTGTGCCAAGAACGATGTAATCCGACTCCTGCAGGAAACCGCGCACCTGGTCGGCAAATCCCCGAACATAGTCTGACGCCGCAACGACCGGCCCCTTGCGCCCTGCAAAACACTGGGTAATCCAGGGTATGCGTGGTTCCTTTTCCGGGTTAAGCCGGTTCCAGCGGGCGCATGCCACTCCGTTCCTGCGCAGTTCCGTGAAACTCGTCGCACTCCAGATGTCGGCGACCACGCCAAAATCCTGCTCCAGGATGCTGGCAGCGGCGATGGCTTCCCGCAGGATGGCGCCGGAACCCATCAACCGCACTCTGCGCGCCCCTTCCGGACCCTGGCTCAGGAGGTAAAGGCCCTTGCGGATTCCTTCCTCGGCACCGGCCGGCATGTCCGGATGGGTGTAATTCTCATTCATCACCGTCAGGTAGTAATAGACGTCTTCTTTTTCCTGGTACATGCGCCGCAGACCGTCCTGCACAATCACCGCCACTTCGTATGCAAACGTGGGGTCATAGGAGATGCAGTTGGGCACCATGCCGGACATCATGTGACTGTTACCATCCTCGTGCTGCAACCCCTCGCCGTTCAGAGTGGTGCGGCCGGCGGTACCACCGATGAGGAAACCTTTGGCCCGCATGTCACCTGCGGCCCAGGCAAGGTCACCAATGCGCTGAAAACCAAACATTGAATAGAAAATAAAGAATGGAATCATGGGTACGCCGTTGCTGGCATAGCTGGTTGCCGCGGCAATCCAGGACGACATGGCCCCGGCCTCGGTGATTCCTTCCTGCAGAATCTGCCCCTTCTTGTCCTCCTTGTAGAACATCAACTGGTCAGAATCCACCGGCGTATAGAGTTGGCCCACTGAAGAGTAGATTCCCAACTGCCGGAACATGCCCTCCATGCCAAAGGTCCGTGCTTCATCAGCAACGATGGGGACGATGTGGGAGGCCAGTTTCTCATCCCGCAGCAAAATAGCCAGTGTGCGGACAAACACCATGGTGCTGCTGATTTCGCGGTCGCCGGTCGTTTTGAGCAAGGACTCA
>SHZL01000008.1 GCA_009692275.1 Lysobacterales bacterium
GATGGGTTGTTTGTAACCATTAAGAACGGCTGCCACCGGTAAGGTGGGAGGTGAAGTCAGTGGGTTGCCCTCGAGCACACCATCGGCAAACAGTTTAACGGCGGCGGCCTGGATCAGCGGCGAGTTCTCATATTGGGTGCGCAGCGCTTTCAGCTTTTCCAGGTGCACGTCTATGTCGTCGATGTTGGCGGATTCAGGTTCGGCCAGCGCGGCGCGGAAGCGGAAGGTCATCTGGCCACTTTGTTCCAGCCAGCCGTACATGGCGAGTGTTTCAGGCGCAACCCATGCATCCTGAATCGAGGTAATACCGCTCTGTGCCAGCTTGGCGGCCACGCCCGGCATGACATTCTCTGCCTTGGCGCCGGTACCCAGCATGTCCCCGAGCATATCGGGGCGCAGCAGGTTGCGCGCTTCTTCATTGATGCCACCAGTGGGTTCGCCGTTTTCATCCAGCCCTAACATCGGCCGGTATTCCTTGAAATCAGCGAGCAGGGTCGCGGCATTGAGCCCGACCATTGCGCCAGCCGTGTTCCTGGCCAAGGCCAGCGCCGCACTGTTGGCAGCGCCGTGATGGCCATCGTCGCCCAGCAGGACAATCGGGTGATCGGTGGACACGGCATCCAGGGCCGCGCGGATGTTGGGCAGGTTTTCGCTGGGCTCATTGCCCTGGGAAAATGCCCACTGCAGCACCACCAGCCAGTCTCCCGGCGCAATTTCATAGTGGGTAATGCACTCCTGCAACACCGGAACCAGCTGTTCCAGTGAATAGGACTGGGACTTGAGGTCACATTGATCAGGCTCTACGATTCCCAGGGCATGAATATGCATGTCATGAATGCCCGGCATGACCATTGCGCCGCCCAGATCACGCACATCGGTGCTTTCCCCCACATACGCTGCGACACCCTCGTTGGTCCCAACGAACACAATTTTGTTGCCCTGGATGGCAACCGCCTGTGCAACGCTGCGCGTTGCGTCCACGGTGTAGACAGAGCCGTTGGTCAGCACAATGTCTGCGGGTTCCGTTGCAGCCGGCTGTTGGCAGGCCGTAAGGAGTGCGAGAACGGCAAAGAGGGTGGTGATAATTTTTGCTTTCATGGTGGTGACCTTGAGCTGTTTGGCGTGCGGCGGAAATTCAGGAGAGTGGTCATCATAGCGGAGCGCAACGCCAGACTTCAACGCTCCACGGCAACGCCCCACATCAACCATGCTGCGGGCGCGGCCTAAAAGTCTTCAGGAAAACCGTGCCAGCCAGGTTTTGCGCGCCTTGATCCATTGGACTTCGCGGCGTTCAAGCGCCAGCAGTCGTTTGAACGGGTATGGGTGCGGGTCATTTTTTTGGCCATTTCCCAACAGTACGAGCTGGTCGTAATACCAGGCCATGACCGAGAAACTGGCCATCATCTTGATGAGTTTGACCGGGCTGTTGGTGCCAAAAAAGCCGCCGGGATTTCCCAGGATTCGTTCAAACCGCGGCAGGTCCTCACCATCACGCAGCAGTTTTTGCGTACACACGGGATCTCCACACAGGGGCCGCCCAATGCCAATGGCGCTGATGCCGTCCACGGCGATGGCCTCCGCCATCCCTGTGGCCGAGCGAAATCCACCGGTGACCATCAGCGGCACGCTGACTTCCTCCTTGAGCTCAGCCGCAAATCCCTGGAAGAACGCTTCGCGTGCGCGCGTGCTGGCGCGCAAACGTATGTCTTCCCGCGGGTCGATGCCATCAAACTCAAGCATCCTGGGTTGCTCGTACGTGCCGCCGGAAAGCTCGATCAGGTCCACGCCATCCGCTTCCAGCCAGCGCACCACCTGCCGCGCATCATCCGCACCAAAGCCACCCTGTTGAAAATCCGAACTGTTGAGTTTCACTGACACGGCAAAGTCACTGCCGGTTTGCGCTCGCACCGCAGCGACTATGCTGCGCAGGAACCGCGCCCGCTTGTCCAGGCTGCCACCCCATTCATCCGTGCGACGATTGGACTGGGGGCTGAGAAATTGCGAAATCAGGTAGCCGTGCGCAGCGTGAATCTGCACCCCGGAAAAACCACAGCCTTTTGCCTGTCGCGCCGCTGCGGCATAGCGCTCAATCAGCAGCCTGATCTCATCCGGGTGCAGCGGCACAGGCCGGGCAAACCGGCCCCCGGGCAGGTTCAGCCCGACATCGGAGGCAGACCTGGGCGCCGGGTTTGCCCGCTTCTGGGTCTGGCGGCCGGGATGGGAAATCTGCATCCACATCTGGCAGTCATGAGCGCTCCCGGCAGCGGCCCAGGCTGTGAATGCCGCCAGTCCGGACGGGTTCAGTTCCTGGTCAAGGATCACGTTGCCCGGACGCTCCAGGTGCGTGCCATCAACCATTACATTGCCGGTAATCAAAACAGCGACGCCACTTTGCGCCCAGGTGCGATAGAGCCGCAGCAGCTGTTCATTGGGCAAGCCGTCAGGCCCGGCAAGCCCTTCGGTCATTGCTGCTTTGACGAGGCGATTCTTGAGGATCAAGCCGCAAGGCAAAGTCAGCGGGGCATTCAAAGGCTGCGTCAGGTCGGAGGACATATGGTTTTCCAGGGGCCGGCTACAAGGTTCCAGCGGGCTCGTCACCGCGGTCAGGGCAATTGGTGCATTTTTCGCAGCATGGCCTGGAAACGCGGGCTGCTGTGCAGGGGTTCGTAAATAAACACCCAGTTCATGTGGATGGCCCATGGATCACCCGCCTCGAAAGCCCGCTCCAGGCTGTCGAGCGCGAGATCCTGTTCGCCCAGCAAGGCATACTGCATCGCCCTGCCAAAAACGCCTTCGAGTATGTCTTGCTGCTGTTCCAGCAAAGCCAGCGTTCAGCTCAGGGTTCTCGATGGCGTCTATCCTCTGCAGGTCAGGCGCCGTCTTCGCGGCGCTTGAGTTCACTGAAAAAGGACAAGGACACCCACCTGTGGCTCAATCCAGATTACAAGCGTAGCCGTTTGCCGGGTCAATACCAACCGGCGCAGCTGGAATGCTCAATTGAAGGCTTCGGGCGCCTTTGCCCCAGCGTGTAAACTACCAACGATACAGAAACGACAGGACGGGGTTCATGTGTGGATTTGCCGGGATCATTAACCTGGACGGATTGCAGGGCGATCCGGCGCAACGCCTGCTTCATCTGCGCGCCATGGGTCATCAGTTGGCCAGGCGTGGCCCGGATGATGAACAGTTTTATGACGATGGTTTTTTGTCCCTGGTATTCCGCCGGCTGTCCATCATCGACCTCGACAGCGGTCGCCAGCCCATCTGGAATGAAGACCACTCGATGTTCGTGGCGGTCAACGGTGAAATCTACAACCACCGGGATATTCGCAAGCGCCTGAACGCACGGCATACGTTTTCCACGCGATCGGATTCCGAGGTGATCGTCCACCTCTATGAAGAGCGCGGCGCCGCCCTGATGGAAGAGCTCAACGGCATGTTCGCGTTGCTGGTGTGGGATACCCGAAACCGACGCCTGTTGCTGGCCCGGGATCGACTGGGAATCAAACCTTTGTTTTACACGATGGCCGGCAATTGCGTGATTTTCGCTTCGGAGCTAAAGGCACTGCTGGCACATCCGGCTTGCCCACGGGAACTCGATTGGAACGCTTTGCATCCCGGCCACGCCGGGATGCATGCCCTGCCGACCTACGTCAAGGGAATCGAGCATCTGCGCGGTGGGCAGTACCTTTTTCTGGAACAGGGGAAAGCGCTTACGCCGCGCACCTACTGGTCAATAATCGACCACTTCCCGGCGGCGCCAGGAGCGGCAGCACGAAGCGCAGAAGACTACCTCTCGCAGTACGGCGAGTTGCTGCATGACAGCGTGCACAAACAGTTGATGAGCGACGTGCCGGTAGGATTGTTTCTCAGCGGTGGCATTGATTCCACCCTGCTGGCAGCCCTGGCTGCCGATGCACAACAGGAATTGCATTGCTTCACCGTGGTGGAAGACAGCACCATTGAAGCTGGCGACGTGGAACAGGCGCGCCGTGCATGCTCTGAGTTGGGCTTGCACTACCACCCAGTGCGCTTTGACGCGAAAACCGTGGCGGATGAGCTGGACTATGATTTAGCGCAGTTCGAGTTCCTGATTTGGGCGGTCGAAACACCACGCTACAGCGTGGAGTGGATGCTCAAGCATGAACTCCACCGCTACGCCAAGACCAGGGCGCCGGAACTTAAGGTCATTTTGCTTGGCCAGGGTGCGGACGAATTTGCCGGTGGTTACTCGCAAAGCATGGGCCGGGAAAGCCAGTCATGGCAGGCCTATACCCAGCGTATCGCTGGTCTCCACGAGCAACTGCGCCGCGGCGGCGCCGGCATTCCGGAGCATATGCAGCAGGCCCTGGCCCCGGGTTACCCGCCGGATCGGGAAACACCCGGCCTGTCCGAGTACCATCGCCACATGGTCATGCGCATGTCCTTGCTGCAGAGTTACAACCTGTGGCATGAAGACCGCACCAGCGCCTGCCAGGGTGTGGAAGCGCGTGTTCCATTTCTCGATCACCGCCTGGTGGAACTGCTGGCATCCGTGCCTTCCGCCCTGCATGAGTCACTGTTTTTCAATAAACGCATCGTACGGACACAACTGGAGCGTTCTCTGCCCTCCTACCCGAAGGACAAGCTCAAGGTACGGTTTTACTCCACCGGCAAGGGTGAATCTATCAACCGGCTGCGTACCCATATGATCCGGCGTATTTTCCCGGAGTTCAGAAGTAAATACCTTGACCAGCCCGGGGCAATTTTCTCAGCGCAAAGCCTCGATGCGTGCTACCGGCAAATCAGCAGCAGTGCCGGTGCTGCCGAAGAGGACCTGATGGCGCTTTTCGAATGCATGGCAATCACGGTATTTGATGATCTGTGCAGGACCATTCCTACCAAGGGGGCGCCAGCAGCAGTCAATCCGCCCTCGCCTTTACGGGCATGGAACTGATCAAGCCGGCATGAACAGGGTCGGAGGCACCTTGGGCCGCATCCCGGCAAGCATCTGGGCGCTGGGCTTTGTCAGCCTGCTCATGGACGTTTCCTCGGAAATGATCCACGCCCTGCTGCCAGTATTCATGGTCACGGTACTGGGCACCCCTGTTTTGGTCATCGGCTTGATCGAAGGCGGTGCCGAGGCGACTGCGCTGATCGTGAAGATTTTCTCGGGCGTATTGAGCGACCACTGGCACAAGCGCAAACCGCTGGCCATCCTGGGCTATGGACTGGGCGCCATTTCCAAGCCTTTGTTCGCGCTGGCAACGTCTGCAGGTTTCATACTCACGGCGCGCATCCTGGACCGCATCGGCAAAGGCATCCGCGGTGCTCCGCGCGATGCGCTGGTTGCGGACCTCGCTCCGGAGGAACTGCGGGGCGCTGCCTTCGGGTTGCGCCAGGCCCTCGATACCGTGGGTGCATTTCTTGGCCCGCTGCTGGGCATAGCCCTGATGCTGCTGTGGGCCAATGATTTCCGCGCAGTATTCTGGGTGGCCATCATTCCGGCTTGCCTCGCCGTAGCTTTGCTGTTGTTTGGCGTGCAAGAGCCGCAGCGGCAGGTCGGCTCTGTCCGTACCAACCCCATCAGCAAACAAAACCTCAAGCGCCTCAGTGCAGCCTACTGGCGGGTGGTCGTGATCGGCGCCGTATTTACCCTGGCCCGTTTCAGTGAAGCTTTCCTGGTGTTGCGAGCCCTGCAGGGCGGCATGGCCGTTGCCTATGCACCGCTGGTGCTGATCGTAATGAACGTGATGTATGCGGCCGGCGCCTACCCGTTCGGCAAATTGTCAGACCGCATGAGCCATTCCAGGCTGCTGGCATGGGGACTGGTGGTGTTGATTGCGGCGGATGGCCTGCTGGCGGTTAGCAACCAGTGGCCTTGGGTGTGGGCGGGAATCCTGTTGTGGGGTTTGCACATGGCCATGACCCAGGGACTGTTGGCGGCGATGGTTGCCGCTACCGCCCCCGCCGACCTGCGCGGCACTGCATTTGGTTTCTTTAATTTGCTCAGTGGTATTGCATTGCTCATTGCCAGCGGCCTTGCCGGCGTGCTGTGGGATCAGTTGGGTGCGTCGTTCACTTTTGCTGCCGGCGCTGTTTTCAGCCTGTTCGCGCTGGGCTTGATCCTGTTTAACTACGGGGCCCCGCGCATTCCCGCCTGAACCAGCCAGATTACGTCTTCATTCCGTGCCTGCCTTTTGCGCTCCGTCTGGCCCATTTTCGAATCCAGCAGAATCAGCAGGTTGCAGCCCCAGTCGGCGGCGATCGATTGGACATTTACAATGCTGGCCTGGCTCTTGCTCTTACCTGAGGGCGCTCTCTTGGGTATCCAGACCGCACCGTCTGTCATCACTTTGTATGCGCCAGCCTTTTCCTGCACGGCCTGGGTAATTTTGTCCTGTTGCTGTTCGTAGCCCGTCATGTCGAGCACCAGCACCGCGCTGCGGTCAATCGGCGACCCACAAACCGGTTCCGGTCCTTTCAGGACATTCGTTGAACAGGCCACCAGCGTCATTACTACGAGTAAACCGGCCGAAGCCACGCGTGGATACATCATGTTTCCCTCCTCGGAAGTGGCTAAATATACCTCATTGATAGAGTGGCGTGCGACCAAGCGGTTTCCTGCAAAGTCATTTCGCCAGGTAGGCTTGCAGCCCCGGCTTGAGCTTATCGGGCTTCAGCAATTTCCCGGTCAGAGCCATGGCCTTTTCAACATCCGACATTGGAGTTCTTTCAGTTGCGCTGTCGCAGTTTGTTTTCCGCCAGCGCGGCCAGCGCCCGTTCCCGCCCTGCGCGATGATCGATGACCGGCAGCGGATAGTTCTTGCCTAATGTTACCCCAGCCGCCGCCAGTACCGCCTGTGGAGCTAACCACGGCTGGTGAATGAACTGCGCAGGCAGGCGCGCAAGTTGTGGCACGAAACGGCGCACGTAATCCCCCTGCGGGTCGAACTTCTCCCCTTGGGTGACCGGGTTGAAGATACGAAAATAGGGTGCGGCATCGGCGCCACAGCCGGCCACCCACTGCCAGCCCATGGTGTTACTGGCAAGATCAGCATCCACCAGCGTGTCCCAGAACCAGCGCGCACCCTCCTGCCAGGGCTGCAACTGGTGTTTGACCAGGAAGGAGGCAACCACCATGCGCACCCGGTTGTGCATCCAGCCCGTTTGCCATAGTTGACGCATGCCGGCATCCACCAGGGGATAGCCTGTCTGTCCCTGCTGCCAGGCCAGCAGCTGTGCTTCATCCAGCTGCCACGGAAACGTGCGAAAGGCCGGTTTCATGGCCTGTTCAGGGGAGTCGGGGAAGTGCTGCAACAGGTGGCAGGCAAATTCCCGCCATGCCACTTCGCTGAGAAAAGTGTGCCCGCCGCTACCGTCCTGTTCACCGGCAGCGTGAACTGCGGCCCACACCTGGCGGGGGCTCAGCTGGCCCCAGTGCAGGTACGGCGAAAGCCGCGAAGTACCTTCGACGCCCGGCACATTGCGTTGCTCGCGGTAACTGCCAACTGCATGTTTCACAAACGTGTGCAGGGCATTGGCCGCGCCGGCCAGTGTAGGATCCCAGTGCCGCGGAAACTCTTTGTCCCAGGCAATTCGCGGCAGTAAACCCAGGCTATCAATTGACTCACTGCGTGGCACTTTTGCTGGCGCAAGCAGCGCGGATGTCCTGGTGTGAACCGGCGTCTCCAGCGGCAGGGTGCGCAGGTGTTTCCAGAACGGCGTAAACACCCGGAATGGTTTTCCAGACTGGTTGCGCACCTGTTCTGGTTCGATCAACAGGCTGGCGTTGAAAACCTTTACCTCGATGCCATCGTCTTGCAGCGCCTGCCGGATCAGTGCATCACGCGCGGCGGCTGCAGGTTCGTACAGGCGGCTGAACAGCACGGTTGCAACCGCCAGCCCGGCTGAATTCAATTCGTTTGCAATTGCCTGCAAGGCAGCAAGGCTGGGACCATGGCGAATGACCAGTGGCAGACCGTGTGCCGCCAATTCGGCCTGCAGAGAGTGCAGCGCATGGTGCAGCCACCAGCTTGAAGCGCCGCCGGTCGGCCAGCCACCGGCCTCTGCGGGTGCGTGAATGTATACCGGGACAAGCGGCTGGCCGAGTCGCACCGCTTCGACCAGCATGGAATGATCCTGCAAACGCAGGTCCTGCCGGAACCATGCCAGCGTGACAGCCTTCATTCAGGATTGAAAATCTTTGAGCATAGTGAGACACACAAACTGTTCGGGCATCACATCACATTCAGGTGGCGCGAGTACATCGAAGATACTCTGTTATGCGGCCGTGTCAGCGTGGCAGTTTTCATCCAGGTTTGGAAGTGCTCTACTTGCTATCATCCAGCAAGGGGAGCTGAATTTGCAGTGCCCTGCGTTTTGCGCAAATTGACGGAGCGATTGCCAGCATGATAGCCCGACGCGATTTTCTCAACGGGGCTTTACTTTGAGGTAATCCTCCGACGACAAACGCTGGTGCAGGCCGCACGGTGAACGGAATCAATCACTTCGTTCAGCCCGACTGCCGCGCTTCGCCCGGCGCATCAGCGGATTTATGGATTTGAGCGAATGAGTCCAAACCAGGTTTTGTCTTACCGCTGCAAACCTCTGCTGGCGGCAGGGATTTCTGCTCCCAGAGGTCGGAATTGTCGCGAAATCGATGGGTGAAGAGATAGATTCCAGCCTTCAACCGGCGAATAGCGTGACCATTCGCGCAAAGCCAGGCCATACATATTGATGAAAAATGCTTTCCGATACATTCGGGGTTCTGGCAATATGGCTTTAATGCTACCTATAGTCCTACCTATACTCTTACGGCCTTCATTCACCCATTCCTTCAGGCATTGATTTTGCGCGCCCGCACGGCGCGCCCTTTGATTTTCCCCGCGGCGAGGTAATTGAGCGCCTGGCGTAGTGCTGCACGCTCGACGGCAACGTAGCTGCACATGTCGAAAATGGCGATCTTGCCAATCTGTGACCCGGGCAGGCCGGCATCTCCCGTCAATGCACCAAGGATATCGCCCGGGCGGATTTTCTGCTTGCGCCCGGCATCGATCTGGATCGTGACCATGGGTGCTTTGAGGGTATAGCCCGGCACGCGGTCCAGCGATGCATACACATCACAGGCACAGGGCCTGGACAGATAGCCTTCGATCGCTTGTACGCGCTGGTATTCCGACTGCGTGAAAATGCTCAGGGCCAGGCCCTTCTCCCCTGCCCGACCGGTGCGCCCAATGCGGTGCACGTAGATTTCCGGGTCGCGCGGTAATTCATAGTTGATCACCGCCTGCAGCGACTTGATGTCGAGGCCGCGTGCAGCCACATCGGTCGCCACCAGCACCGGGCAACTGTTGTTGGCGAATTGCACCAGCACCTGATCGCGTTCACGTTGCTCCAGGTCGCCATGAATGGCCAGACACTGGATGCGGTTTGCGTCCAGGAACTCGGCCACTTCATCACACTGTTTTTTGGTATGGCAAAACACCAGCGCGGATTCGGGCTGGTAGTGTTCGAACAGGGCCAGCAGGGTGTTATTGCGCTCGTGTGTTTTGACCTCGTAAAACATCTGCTCGATAACACCCGGCTCGTGCTCCTCCTCCACCGTGACAGTCGCCGGGCTACGCTGGATTGAGCGGCTGATTTTCCTGATTGCATCGGGGTAGGTGGCGGAAAACAGCACCGTCTGGCGGGTCTTGGGAGTCTGTGCCACGATTTCGCTGACGGCATCCAGAAAACCCATGTCCAGCATCCGGTCAGCCTCATCCAGCACCAGGGTTTTAAGCCCGCCCAGGTCCAGGGTCTTTTGCGTCAGGTGATCCAGCACGCGCCCCGGGGTGCCCACGACAATGTGCGCGCCGTGTTCCAGCGATCCTTTCTGTGGGCCAAAGGGCTTGCCGCCGCACAGGGACACCAGCTTGATATTGGGTACAGCCTGGGCCAGCCGGCGCAGTTCCTTGCCCACCTGGTCCGCCAGTTCGCGCGTGGGACACAGCACCAGGGCCTGTACGCCAAAGAAGCGCGGGTTGATCTGCTCCAGCAATCCAATGCCAAACGCCGCCGTCTTGCCGCTGCCGGTCTTGGCCCGCGCAATGAGGTCCTTGCCGGCCAGCACCAAGGGCAAACTCCCGGCCTGGATCGGCGTCATTTTGAGGTAGCCCAGGGATTCCAGGTTGGCGATCTGCGCAGGCGAGATCGGCAATGAGGAAAAACTGTCGCTGTTTGTGGCGGTCATGCCTTGCTTACCCTGGAATGCCAAAGGAGGCGGTGCGTGAGCCGTATCATACAGGGGTGGCTCGCTCGTCGGGGCGTGCATACCAGCGCAGCTGTGGTCCTCTGACTAAGACTTTTGGCACTGTATCCGCCTGGCACACCGCCTTATTCTCCGCGCACGCCCCATGTAGCAAACCAGACCAGAAAAACTTCCAACAGGAAACCACCATGAACAAACTCATTGCCGTCTCTGCTTTCGCACTGCTGCTCGGCGCCTGCGGGCAAAAAGATGCTGAACCCGTTGCCGCCGCCCAGGTTCCAGCCGAAGCCCCGGACACGGTCGCGATGGTCGATGAACACTCCCCTGAACAGGAAGCAGCAGAGCAGCGCTCCGGCCTCATTCTGGAGTACATGGACACCAAAGTGCGCCCCGGCGATGACTTCAACGCCTTCGTTAGCGGTACCTGGATGGCAACAGCCGTGATTCCTCCGGATCGCGCGAGCGACAGCGTGGGGCTGATGGTGCACGAGCAGTCACAGGCCAATGTCAAGGTCATCATCGAGGAAGCAGCCGCGGGCGACTTTGCGCAGGGCACCGACGAGCAGAAAGTGGGTGATTTCTACAAATCCTATATGAACATGGAAACACGCAATGAGCTGGGGACAAAACCGCTCGCAGCGGAG
The DNA here is from genome assembly GCA_009692275.1 of Lysobacterales bacterium. Taxonomy (GTDB): domain Bacteria; phylum Pseudomonadota; class Gammaproteobacteria; order Xanthomonadales; family SZUA-36; genus SHZL01. The sequence goes on from SHZL01000008.1 coordinate 10,876, forward strand.
TTCTCCGCCATCGATACGCTGGAAGATCGCAAGCAGCTCGCCATTTACTTTGCCGACGCTAACAAGATCGGCGTGGGCGTGCCGTTTTCACTTAACCAGTATGTCGACTTCAAGGACCCCAACACCTACATGATGTACGCCTACCAGGGTGGGCTGGGCTTGCCGGACCGCGAGTACTACTTCGAGGAAGGCGAGAAGGCCGAAGGCATACGCCAGGCCTACGTGGCGCACATCGAAAAGATGTTCGGGCTGGCAGGGTTGCCCGATGGCGCAGCCGCTGCCCAAACCATCATGGCGCTGGAAACACGCATGGCCGCGGAGCAGATGAAGAAAGAACAAACCCGCGACATGGTGGCGCTGTACAACAAGATTCCGCTAGCAGAACTTCCCGCCCTGATGCCCAACTTTGACTGGGATGATTACCTCAAGGCAGCCGTTATCAGCGACATCGACGGGCTGGTGGTCATGCAGCTGGATTACATGCGCGCCCTGGATGGCATCATCCAGGACACCAGCGTGGATGTGTGGAAGACCTACCTGAAATGGGCCGTACTCAATGCCAATGCCCCCCTGCTCAGCGCCGCCATTGACGACCAAAACTTCGATTTCTATTCCAGGACGCTGCAGGGCATCGAACAGCAGCTACCGCCGTGGAAGCGCGCCGTGGCAGCGGTCGATGGCAACGTCGGTGAAGTGGTTGGGAAGGTTTACGTGGCGCGGCATTTTCCACCGGAAGCCAAAGCGGCCATGTTGGAACTGGTTAACAACCTGATCAAGGCCTACGAAATCAGCATCAAGGAGCTCGCCTGGATGAGCGATGCGACCAAGGTCGAGGCCCTGGACAAACTCTCCAAGTTCACCCCGAAAATCGGCTACCCGGATAATTGGAAAGATTACTCGGCGCTGGAAATCAGGGAGGACGACCTCGTCGGCAACAGCCATCGCTCAGCTTTGTTCGTGTATGAAGAGCACGCCAAGCGCCAGGCCGGTCCCGTGGACCGCAGCGAATGGGGCATGACGCCGCAAACGGTGAACGCTTATTACAACCCGCCGCTGAATGAAATCGTCTTTCCGGCGGCCATCCTGCAACCGCCGTTCTTCGACCTGAACGCTGAAGCCGCGGTGAACTATGGTTCCATCGGTGCTGTGATCGGACATGAAATCGGCCACGGATTCGACGACGCCGGCAGCACGTTTGACGGCGACGGCGTGCTGCGCAACTGGTGGACGGATGAGGACAAGGCCGAGTTCAAAAAGCGCACGGCCAAACTGGTTGAGCAGTATTCGCAGTTCAAACCGTTCGATGACCTGGCCGTTAATGGCGAGTACACCCTCGGCGAGAACATCGGCGATCTCGGCGGCCTGAGCATTGCGCTCAAGGCCTATCATCTGTCACTCAATGGCCAGCCGGCGCCGGTGCTGGATGGCTACACCGGTGATCAGCGTGTGTTCATCGGCTACGCCCAGGGCTGGCGCGGAATCACCCGTGACGAAGCCCTGCGTCAGCAAATCGCCACAGACCCACACTCACCCCGCCAGTACCGGGTCAATGGCGTGGTCAGAAATGTTCCGGAATTCTACGAGGCGTTTGACGTAACTGAGACGGACGCGCTGTACGTGCCTGCCGAAGAGCGCGTCAAGATCTGGTAATCAGGGCAGCATTTCCCGAGTCATTGACGCCCGGTGTTCAGCGGGGGTTGGCTCTCTATTGCGTATCCAGTGACGGAAGCAACTGTCTGCCGTCTTGCGGTAATAATCGCGATTCGTCGCCGCCTGCTTGGCCCAGTACGTCTCGACGCGTCGCGAATATCAACTCTTGAGCAGCGTCATAAGATTCCGCTCCAGCGCCAACTGGATTTCGTGCGGCTGGTGCGGCGCCTAATCTGTCCTACGCACTATGAATTTGCCTTCCATCATCACTGAGATCGGCTTGATTGCGTGAATCTTTGTTCGGTCCATTTCGAAGAGATTCTCTTTAAGCACAACGAGATCGGCAAGCTTGCCGATTTCTATCGAGCCTATCTGATTTTCCATCCTGAGCTGATAAGCGCCGTTGATTGTGTAGCCCTTCAGCATAAGCTCCAGGTCGAGCTTTTCGGATGCAGGTGGTCGAAAAGCTGAGGCATCGCTGCCGCGTTCCCACTCGCTTGGGGACTGCCGGTTGTGGCCTACCTCCATGCCGAGAAACGGGCTTAGCACGTCCGGCGTCCAGTCATCACTGGCAAACGTGACATTTGCGCCGGAGTCGAACAGAGGCCTGGCAATGTAAGTGCGGGTGACTCGGTCCTCGCCCAGCGTTGCGCTCGATGGATCTTCGGCGCTGACGCCGTGCCACCACGGTGTGAAGTTGGCGGTCACACCCAACTTTGCAAACCGTGGCCAGTCTGCGGGATCTACAAGCTCCAGATGTGTGATGGTTACCCTGGGATAAAAGTCACCATTAACCATTGCTCTTGCCCCGTCCACCGCATCCAGGACCGTTCGGGTTGCCAGGTCACCGATCGCGTGGACGTGCAGATCGAATTTCTCCTTGTTCAATTCGAGGAGGAAATCTCGTAGCTCATCTTCCGTCAGCATGGTATTGCCAACGTAACTCGGGGCGTCGGCATAGGGCTTGAGCATTCCCGCCGTACGATCCGAATTGATGCCGTCCATCATCAATTTGATTGTCCCGAAACGGAGTCTTTCGCCACCGTAGGTGCTTCTGAGTCTTCTCATTTCCTGAATAGCGAAATGGCGGCGTTGGGGCACATAGATCATGTAGGTACCTTCGACGCGCAGCGGCAAATCGCCGCTTTTCTCCAGTTCGGAGAGCAACCCGTAGACTTCATCCTCGTAGTCCAGATTGCCGCCGTCATAGAGGGTAGTCACGCCGTGTTCGCTAAGAATGTTGAGAAATGCGATGACGCGCTCCCGATGCAGGGCGGGATCAATAGTGAATACTCTGGAGAAATGCTGAAACCCCGCACCTTCTGTTAGCCAACCCGTGAGGTCGCCGTTCTGGTCGCGTGCGTAGGTGGCGATTCCGGGTCGCGGGTCCGGAGTGTTCTTATCAACTCCCAAGGCTTCAAGGGCTTTTGAATTCAGCCAGTAACTATGGAAGGAAGAGCTGGTGATCCATACCGGCCGATCCGGCACGATCGCATCCAGGTCACGCTTGTGTGGTCCGTCGAGGCCGTGAACATACTGGAATTCTGACCAGCAACACATCCGGATCCACTTCTCGTCCGGAGCGCTGTCTGCATAGGCTTTCACGGCGGCCAGCAAATCCTCGTGGCCCGATTCCGGCAGCGAGGGCCCGTAGCGCTCGATACCCATCATGCCGGGATGCGTGTGACCGTCAATCAGGCCCGGAAGCACCAGCCGGCCGCCGAGATCGATGCGTTCGGTCGTTTGCCCTACATGCTGTTCGGCGCCTTGATCGTCACCCACATAAACAAACCGTTTGCCCTTGATCGCAACGGCTTGCGCCCATGGGTTCCGGGCATCTTCGGTGTAAATCCGACCACCGGTCAGCACCAGATCGGCAGTTTCAGCTGGCGAATGATTATCAGCTCCATCGCAAGAAGAAATTAGTAGTGCTGCTGCCAGGACTGTGACTCTCGCTGTCTTAAGCATAAGAAATCTCCTGCCTCGCGCAACCTGCGCGCAAATCGTGCTCGTCTCGGACTTCAAAACCGTCGCAAGCACTCAATGCCCCCAACCTCGTTGCTCAATCATGTCCGAGCTTCCACTCGCGCTCTCGCCACGTCATAAACTATATCTCTGTCCCTTTTAATTGCCCCTTTAATTGGTGAATGGATGGGCAGCACCAGGCGGCGGCGCCCTGGGGCATGGTCTAGCGTTTGTCGAGAAAGCGCTGCTTCAACTGCCTGTAGCGGTGGTTGAGGAACAGGATGAGCGAGGCGATCACCACGATGCCACCTACCACCAGCCAGGGATTGTCGCGGTCAAGGTGGGCGTTGATCAGTGCAGCGCCGAAGTACATCGCACTGCAACCCACCAGGCTGCCGAGCACCACGCCCGAGAAGGTGGCCGCGCGGCTCATGCCGAGTAGCCGACCGAAGATCGCTCCACCCACGCTGCCGGTGGCCGCAAGCGGAAAGGCCACGAACGCCACAAGCCCGAGGAAGGTGGCGCGCCGCATCCAGCGGTTGGAGTGCAGGATGAACTCGCTGTCCTGCCCCAGCGCCTCGACGCGCGGACCGATGAAGGGAACGCGGTACAGGAAGCCCAGGTGGAAGGCGAGCACGCTGGCGACCGAGAAGTCCATGCAGAACACCATCGCGAAAAGCTCGCCGCTGGTGAGGAAGGAGTTGATCGCTTCCATGCCGGGGTCAGTGCCGCCGAGAATCACAAAGCGCCCGAACAGAAAGAACGTGGCTACCGCGGTCCCGAGCAATTGCCAGACGAAATCCGCGCCGCGCTCGTACCACAGCAGCGCGAGCACTATCAGCGTCACTGACGCCGGGCCCACGAGGGTGAACCACCACCAGAAGGGATGTTCACGGCGGAACGCAAGGTTGCGCTCAACATCCGAGCGGTTGAATCTGGCGAGGTCGTCGGCGATGCGGTTCATAACGCATACGCTACACGGTTTTGCATCACGGGGCTAAGACGAAAATTCGTCTCCACGACGGCCGCGGCGGTTTTCAGCTACCTTAAAGCCAACGCTGCCGAGGTTCTGAAACACCTCACTGAGCAGCGCGAGCCCATGGTCATCACCCAAAACGGTGAAGCCAAGGCCGTCTTGCAGGACGTAGCCTCGTTCGAAGAGACTCAAGAAACGCTGGCCTTGCTGAAAATCCTCGCACTGGGCAACCAGGATCTGGCGGCTGGAAAGGTTAGGCCTGTGTCCGACGTCGTTGCCCGTCTTCGCGCCAAGCGAGCCACGCGCTGAAGGCAGGCGCACGAACCAGGTTCGAAGTTCTGCTCACCGAGGGTGCGCAGCAGGGCCTGGAGGCCATTCACGACTACATCTCCGACTTCGACAATGTAGCCAGCGCCAACTATGTGTTGGATGAGTTGCTGGACGTGGTGGAGAGTCTGTCGAAATTTCCGGAGCGCGGCAGCTACCCGAAGGAACTGGTCGGCCTTGGCATCAAAGAGTACCGCCAGGCTTTCTTCAAGCCGTACCGCGCGATCTACCGCATCACGGGCAGCCAGGTCATCATCTATTTGATTGCTGACGGGCGCCGCGATCTGCAGTCAGCGTTGGCGAGAAGGCTGCTGGGCGCATAAACCATCTGCCAGTCCCATGCCGAGAGTCAGCCGGGCAGACAGCTTGCGTCTGATCAAATGCCCATCTTCGCCAGGCTGTCCATGATCTGTGCCATGAATCGTTCCGCCACGGGATGATTGGCGGCAAACTGGGTTTTCAACAAACGCGCACGTTCCAGCACGCTTTCAAACACCTCGGGCCTGGGGCTGGGCGCAACCAGTTTGTGTATGTCTGCGTCCAGTTCGCGCACCAATGCCAGTGTCTCGACACTGACCGACTCTGTGTTCTCCAGTTCATGATGCAGTTTTACCAATAATTTTTTCAGTTCCTGGTCGGGCATTGCAAGATCTACCTGTAATGAGATGGTGTTACTGAGAACTCAATACTGCCTGATCGACAATATACACCACAGTAGCTGAGGCACCGTCGCGGGGCGAGGGCGTGTTCTTCATATAGACACTTGAAATGACTAGTCGTATACTCTGTCCATGAAGCAAATCGCCGCCGCCAAGTTCAAGGAGCAGTGTCTTGCGCTACTCGACCAGGTCGGGGCAGAGGGCATCATCATTACGAAGCGGGGCAAGCCTGTTGCGAAGCTTATCCCAATAAGCGCCGAGTCATCCTCACTGATTGGATCGCTCAAGGGACGCCTGACCATCAAGGGGCCTATCCTCAGCACCGACACGAAGTGGAATGCTGAATCTTGACACTCACGTGCTGCTGCACGCTGTTGGCGGTAAGCTCACGGCACGTGAGGGGCGTCTGTTGCGCGCAGATCGATGGAGTATTTCCGCAATAGTGCTGTGGGAAATTGCGAAACTGGCGCAATTGAAACGCATCGAAATTGATCTGGACGATGCCGAAGTGTCCCGGGTGCTGATGTCGGTGCATGTCTGGCCCATCACGGCCGACATTGCACGCACCAGCACCCGGCTGGACATACGTGTTGACCCTGCGGACGAGCTGATCGCTGCCACCAGCCTTGTGCACAACGTGCCGTTGCTTACGCGGGACCGGAAATTGTTGTCATCCAGGCTGGTACCCCTGGCTTAAGCCATTACCCCAGGGTGAGCCAGGTGGCCTCCCCGCCGCATGAACGAGTGCTGTGTGTGACTGTTATTTCCTTTCTTCCCGGCCAGCGCTGGGTGAGCAATACCGAATCGGAATTGGGACTGGGATTGGTTATCCAGGCGACCCATCGCCGTGTTGAGCTGGTTTTCCCCGCTGCCGCGGAGCGCCGCCTGTACGCCGTGGACAATGCACCGCTCAGCCGGGTGCAGTACCAGCCGGGCGAGCAGGTGCGCAGTGAAACCGGCCAGCCGCTGACGATAGATGCGGTGATGGAGGCCAATGGTTGCCTGATTTACAGCGGCTTCGACGAGCAAGGCCAGGCCGTCATACTGCCCGAGCGGGATTTAAACAGCCGCGTGCAATTCAGCAAACCCCAGGATCGCCTGTTCGCGGGACAAATAGACAAGAACCGCGCGTTTGAGCTGCGCTGCGAAACCCTTGAGCACAACCATCGCCAGCAACAATCCACAGTGCGCGGCTTGCTGGGCCCCAGGGTGCAACTACTGCCGCACCAGCTGTACATCGCCAGCGAAGTTTCCAGGCGCTATGCGCCCCGGGTACTGCTGGCGGACGAAGTGGGCCTGGGCAAGACCATCGAGGCCGGGCTGATACTGCACCAGCAGCTGATTACCGGGCGTGCGCAACGGGCACTGATCGTGGTCCCGGATAGCCTGTTGCATCAGTGGTTAGTGGAAATGCTGCGGCGCTTTAACCTGCTGTTTTCCATCATTGACGCGGCACGCTGCGAGGGCCTGGAAGACTCGGCTGAAAACCCCTTCGAGAGCAGCCAACTGGTGTTGTGCACGCTGTCCTTCCTGCGCGACCATCCCGCGCAGCTTGCCCAGGCCTTGGCCACGGACTGGGATCTGCTCATCGTCGATGAAGCCCACCATCTGCACTGGAGTGAAGAGGCAGCCAGTCCCGCGTACCGCTGCATCGAAGCGCTGGCCAAACAGGCGCGGGGCTTGCTGCTGCTGACCGCCACACCGGAACAACTGGGAGTGGCAAGCCATTTCGCCCGCCTGCGATTGCTCGACCCGGACCGTTACTACGATCTGCAGTCGTTCATTGCGGAAGAGCACAAACATCAACCGGTCAATCGCCTGGTGCAGGACCTGGCTGCAGCAGATGTGCGCGCACGCCTGCTGCAGCATGATGTGCAGGAACAATTACGCAGCTACCTTGGGGCGGCGGTGGTGACGCCATTACTGGAGCTGGCGCGAAGTGAAGCCAGTGAGGAGTTTGCTGCCGCGGTCCGTGCGGTCATGCGCGACCTGCTGGACCGGCACGGCACCGGCAGGGTGCTGTTTCGCAACACCCGTGCTTCCGTCGGTGGCTTTCCCGATCGCCAATTGCTGAGATACCCATTGGCCGCCCCTGATGATTACATCGGCAACAGCCTGGACGCCACCGCTGAGCAGTTGCTCGCACCGGAGCAATTACTGGGTGAGTTGTGGGTAGAGCACGACCCACGGGTGCCCTGGCTGGCCCAGTGGCTGAAACAGGGGCTGGAGCAACGCCGTGGCGAGAAAGTTCTGGTCATCTGTGCACACGCCACAACTGCCATGGCGCTGGAAGAACATCTGCGCCTGCGGGCCGGCACATTGTCCGCTGTCTTTCATGAAGGATTGTCCCTGCTCGCGCGCGACCGCGCCGCAGCCTATTTTTCTGACGAGGCAATGGGCGCCCAGGTATTGCTGTGCTCGGAAATTGGCAGCGAAGGGCGCAACTTCCAGTTTGCCCATCACCTGGTATTGTACGACCTGCCCCTGAACCCCGACCTGCTGGAGCAGCGCATTGGCCGCCTCGACCGCATTGGCCAAAAACATATGGTGCAGATCCATGTGCCCTATTACGCCGCGAGTGCCCAGGGTGTGTTGCTCAACTGGTATCACGAAGGCCTGAACGCCTTCGAGCACATTTGCCCCGCCGGGCAGACGCTGTACCAGCAATTTGAGGCCGATCTGCGGCACTGCCTGCTGCATGCCGGTGACGAGCCTGCACTGGCCGGTTTGCTGCAGCGCACCCGGGACCAGGCCACTGCGACCCTGCTGGCACTGCAACAAGGCCGTGATCGCCTGCTGGAAATGAATTCCTTTAACCGCGAGGGGGCTGATCGCATCATGGACAGCTTGTTTTCTGAAGAACGGGGCAAGGAAGAAGGCAGCCAGGTACTTGCAACCTACATGGAACAGCTGTTCGCTCAATTTGGCGTGGAGCAGGAACACCACTCCAGCAATAGCCTGGTCTTGCGCCCGGGCGCGCACATGCTGGTGGAGAGCTTTCCCGCACTGCCGGAAGACGGCATGACGGCCACCTACCGGCGCGACCTCGCCCTGTCGCGCGAAGACATGCACTACCTGACCTGGGAACACCCGCTGGTCAGTGGCGCGATGGACCTGGTGTTGAACGGAGAGTTCGGCAATGCCACGGTCTGCACCCTGAAATTGCCGCCGCTGAAGCCCACATTGAAGTCAGGCGCTATCCTGCTCGAAGCGATTTTCAGCCTGTCCTGTGTTGCCCCCGGGGAACTGCAACTGCAACGCTACTTGCCCCAGACCACGGTGCGCGCGCTGCTGGATGGCCTGCACAATGATTTAAGCAGCATACTGGGCAGCGCATACCTCAACCGGCGGGTACAGGAAACGCCACTGCACAGTGCCCGTGAACTGGTGCGGCACACGCGGCCGCAGCTTACCGCCATGCTGGCGCAGGCACAGGTTCTGGCTGAAGCCCGCGCAGCGGCGCTACGTGATGCAGCAGCAGTCACCGCGCGCACCGAACAGACGATCGAGCTGGAACGACTGCAAGCCCTGGCCGCGGTGAATCCGAACATACGCCCGCAGGAAATCCAGTACCTGCAGGAAGCAGCAGAGCGCCTGCACGGCTTCATCCACAGCGCGCAATTGCGACTGGATGCCATCCGGGTGGTTGTGGTAACCGAATGAGCGGGTGAATTAAATTGGCCGTTCTTGGCGATTTCGGCCCGGGCTGCATCGGTTATACTGCTGCGCTTTGCTGTTTTGACCCGATTGCAACAAGGAAAACTGGGGACCACCATGAGCAACACATTGTCAGATCTGGACATCGCCCGGGCCAACAAAACCCTGCCCATTGCAGAAGTCGCCGCGGGCCTCGGAATTCCACTCAAGGACCTTATTCCCTATGGCCACGACAAGGCCAAGATCAGCTACGACTTCCTGGAAAACCTGGGCGACAAGCCGGATGGCAAGCTGATCCTGGTGACCGCGATTTCTCCTACCCCGGCCGGCGAGGGCAAGACCACCACCACGGTGGGGCTGGGCGATGGCCTGTGCAAAATCGGCAAGAAAGCCATCATTTGCCTGCGCGAACCCAGTCTCGGGCCCTGCTTTGGCATGAAAGGCGGCGCCGCGGGCGGCGGCTATGCGCAAGTCGTTCCCATGACCGATATCAATCTGCATTTCACCGGAGATTTTCACGCCATAGGCGCGGCGCACAACCTGTTGTCGGCGGTGATCGACAACCACATTCACTGGGATAACACATTAAATATTGACCCGCGCCGCATCACCTGGAAACGGGTCATGGACATGAATGACCGGGCTTTGCGCGAGATCACCAGCGGCCTGGGCGGGCCCGGTAACGGCATTCCGCGCGAAGCCGGTTTCGATATCACGGTGGCTTCTGAAATCATGGCCATTTTCTGCCTGGCCACCAACCTTGATGACCTGCGCGAACGGATCGGCAAAATCGTCATTGGCCAGACCCGTACGCTGGAGCCCGTTACGGTGGAACAACTCAAAGTGGCAGGAGCGATGACGGCCCTGTTGCGCGATGCGTTCCAGCCCAACCTGGTGCAAACCCTGGAACACAACCCGGCGTTCATGCACGGTGGCCCGTTTGCCAATATTGCTCACGGCTGCAATTCAGTGATGGCCACCCGCACCGCACTGAAGCTGGCGGACTACGTTATCACCGAAGCCGGTTTCGGCGCCGACCTGGGTGCGGAGAAGTTTTTTGACATCAAGTGCCGCAAGGCCGGACTGCAGCCCAACGCTGCCGTGCTGGTGGCGACGGTAAAAGCGCTGAAGATGCATGGCGGTGTCAGCAAAGACAACCTGAAAACGGAAAACGTGGCTGCAGTAATCAAAGGCTGCAAGAACCTCGGGCGGCACATCCGCAACATCGGCCAGTTTGGCGTGCCGGTCACGGTGGCCATCAACCATTTCACTGCGGACACAGCAGCGGAACATGCCGCCATCAAGACGTTTTGTGCCGAGCTGGGGGTTGAGTGTACGGTCTGTTCACACTGGGAGAAGGGTGGCGAAGGCGCCGTGGAACTGGCCGAACGGGTAGTCGAACTGATCAATCACAAGAAGTCGCAATTCCGCACTTTGTATGACGATGACATGAGCCTGTGGGACAAGACCAGACACATTGCACGAACGATCTACGGAGCAGAAGACATCCTCGCCGACAAGAAAGTACGCGACCAGTTCGCGCAGCTGGAAGCGGCAGGCTATGGACGTTTTCCCGTATGCATGGCCAAGACCCAGTACAGTTTTTCCACCGACCCGGCTTTGCTGGGCGCTCCCTCCGGGCACGGCGTGCCGATCAGGGAAGTGCGCCTGTCCGCCGGGGCTGAGTTTGTCGTGGTTATTTGCGGCGAGATCATGACCATGCCGGGCTTACCCCGCAGGCCTTCATCGGAAAACATCAGCGTCAATCAGAACAAGGAAATCGAGGGATTGTTCTAGTTCGGAGTTTCCTTGTTGATCTTCCCGCTGTTATTAATTCCAGCGCGGCTGGGCAATGATCAGGATCAGAAAGAACAAGGCGCCCAGGATGCCCGGGACAGCCAGCAACCACAGGATGATCAAAGCGGTTTTTTGCTGACCGGCCTGGTGCAAAGCCCGGCTGCCATACAAAATTGCGCCCAGCCCCAGCAGGATGCAGGTCCACAACGCCATGTTGAACGAAGAAACCGAACCATCCGCCAGGCCCACAAAGAAAAAACCAACAAAAATTGCAGCGATGACTGCATCAAACCACCACAACACACGATACATGTTCCTGCTCCGTTCTGGTGGCCTGTAAAGACTATATTTTCTTTTTTCATCCAGCTCCATAAATTCACCTGTTTGGATGACTTTGGTGTGCCACCGAACAGACTGAGGCGTGGTGCGGTTGTGCTCGGCGGTGTGCTGCTGGCCGGCGGATTCAAGCGTTCATGGAAAGCAATTGTTGAAATCGTTGTTCAGACTGTATTCATGTCGACACGGATATAGTGCGTGTCAGGTAATCCACCAAGGTTTTTAGCCTGTTGCAGGCGCTGTGGATTAGTCCCGAACAGGAGTTCAGCCATGAACCAACGATTGTCGTCCTTTCTTTGGTCTTTTTTGCTGCTGGTTGCTGTGTCTTCGGCGGTGGTCGAAGCGCAAGCGAGCGGTTGGCCACGCACGCTGCCGCTCGGGGCCGGAAGCGTCACTATTTATCCGCTGCAAGCGGATGATTTAAATGGCGATATCAGTCATTTCCGTGCCGCACTTGCGTACCGGAAAACCACCGATTCGACCACGGTATTCGGTGCTGCCTGGTTTGAGTCCCGCGTGGAAATAGACCGTGAAAACGGCATCGTCCACCCGCTTGATCTCAAGGTCACAGAGACACGCTTCCCGGCCGGCACAGATGATGTGCAGGATGAAATTGCTGCCGCGTTCGGGCAGCAGGCGCCCGGCTGGGACCTCGATTTCCCGCTGAGCGAGTTTGAAACCTCCCTGGAAACGGCAAAGCAGGAAACGAAATCGGCGCAAAGCCTCAATACGGCCCCGCCCACCATCCTGTATCGGGATCATCCCGCCCTATTGGTCAATATCGATGGTAAGCCCGTCTTTCGCAGCATTGAGAACAGCGATTACCAGGCCGTCATCAACACCCCCTATCCGCTGATTTTCGACGGCAAGACCTTTTACCTCAATGCAGCGCAAGGCGCCTGGTACCGTGCCGGCAGCGCTACCGGACCCTATCGCTTTGATACCGACCCGCCGGCAGACCTGGTTGCGATGGTTGAGGCTTCCGCCAAGACGTCGGAGCGGCCGGCGGCAACCGGGAAAGTCACGGCGGCAAACGCGCCGGAGATCGTCGTAGCTACCACACCATCGGAACTGATCGTTACCGAGGGCCCCGCCGAATTCGTGCCGCTGGCGGATGACTTGCTGGTGCTCGACAATTCAGCAGACGACGTATTCATGCACATTAGCACCCAACAGTATTACCTTGTGCTGGCCGGGCGTTGGTACCATTCCCCTTCGCTGAACGGGCCCTGGACTTACCGTGCTGCCGACGCCTTGCCGGTGGCTTTTACCAATATCCCGGGAAATTCGGACCAGGCGGACTCACGTGTCTACGTTCCCGGCACGGATGAGGCAGAGGAAGCGGTTCTGGATGCGCAGATTCCCGTGACTGCGACCGTAGCCAGGGGCCCGGTGGACCTGGACGTCAGTTACGACGGTGAACCCAGCTTTGAACCGGTGCAAGGCACCAGTCTGCAATACGCTGATAACACGGCGTCCACGGTCATTGAGTCAGACAGAACCTACTACCTGGTGGAAGACGGGGTCTGGTACGTCTCTTCATCACCCAATGGCCCGTGGGAAGTGTCGGATTACCGGCCTGAAGAAGTGGCGGCAATTGCTCCGGAATCACCGGTGTACAACGTCAAGTACGTGTACGTTTATGACAGCACGCCCGAGTACGTCTACGTAGGTTACACACCGGGTTATACCGGTAGTTACGTCTACGGCAACTCTATCGTCTATGGCACCGGCTACTACTACGACCCGTGGATTTCACCCGGTTACTACTATCCGCGCTACAGCACCTGGGGCTTCAATGTGGGCTACAACCCCTGGACCGGCTGGGGCTTCGGCTTGAGCTGGGGATGGGGGCCCTTCTATGCCGGTTTCTACTCAGGTGGTTATTGGCATCAGGACCGGTACTGGGGTGGCGGGGGCTATGGCTACTGGGGTCCTTGCGGTTACCGGCCGCGCTGGCGCTATGACAACGATTATGGCTATGGCGGCGGCCATGGCCAGAGTGATTTTGCCGCTGGCGACTCCCGCAATGCCAGTCTTCGCGTTCGCGACGCCAATCTTTACCGTGATCGCGACCAAAAGGCCCGAGTCGCTGGCATTGATGATCGTACCGGCACTGGGACCGGCAAGCGGGCCGAAGGCCTGGCCCACGGAACACGCGGTGCGAGCGGCGACCTCGCCAGGAACTCCGCTAATCCAGCAGGGCGAGGGGGAAAATTGAATGCTCCTGGCCAAGACACCACAGCAGCAACGAAAGGCGGTCTGAACAGAAGCGGTCCAGTCAGGGTTTCTGATTTGCGTGCCAAGGCGCAGAAGCGGGATGCCATGCTTGGGGCGGATCGTGGCAAACTGTTCGCGGACAACAACCGGGCTGGAGGGCGAAGCAGCCTTGCGCCGCTGGAGCGAAATGCAGTCAATAGAGTGGCGAGGGCGCCTTCAAAGGGTGCAATGGGGCGCACACAGCCCACACCACAGAATGCCAACGGAATCCGCAACATGAAGCCCGGTGGCAATTCGACGCTGCGCAATGCGACGACGCGCAGCACGACGTATCGCCGCACGATGGATTCCATTGGCCGGCCAACGGCAGGCGCCCAGGCGCGTCCATCAGCGCCCCTACAGAACGGACGCGATGCCAGGAAGCCCTATCTCGCAGCGAGCAACGCTCCACAACAGCGCAGCGCTCCCCAGCAACGCCCTGCTCTCCAGCAGAGTAGTGCGCCGCAACAGCGTAGCGCTCCGCAACAACGCAGTGCCCCACAGCAACGCAGTGGGTTCTAAAGGGGTCAGAGCCCATTGTTGCGGAGCCCATTGTTGCGGTTAACCTCCTTGCAGGCTATCGGCTCGTGAAGTACCCGCGTACTTCCAGCGTTGATTGCGCGCATACTGAACAGGTTGCGTTTTCGGTCAGACTGACCCTGAAGATTCAGCCCAGGTTCATGCGCCCGGGTACATGATCCAATCGTATTTTCTATCACCGGCACTTAGCCGGGTGAGCTGCAGACCAGCAAATACGAGGACTTGAACATGTTGAATTCATCGCGATTACTTACACACACCATTGCGCTGCTCTGGTCGCTGGCAGCTGCGAGCCTGGCCTGGGCCGATCCGTCAGGGCGTATTGCGCATGTGACTGACGCCCAGGGATCGATCAGCTATTCACCCGCAGGCGAAAGCGCATGGGTTGACGTGGTGTGGAATCGTCCATTGATCCAGGGTGACCGGTTGTGGAGCGCACAAAACTCGCAAGCGGAATTCCAGGTTGGCAGCTCCGCCGTTCGTCTTGGCCCCAGCACCAGTGTTGAAATCCTGGCCTTGAACAACAACATCGCCCAGCTCCGGTTGGACCAGGGCAGTGTCAACGTGCGTATCCGGCGTTTATATAAGGGCCAGACCCTGGAAGTAGACACACCGATGCTGGCATTCAGCATCAACCGTGCGGGGCGCTATCGAATCGATGTGGACCCTGACGATGGCCAAACCACCATCTCGGTCTGGAAGGGCGCCGGCACGGCCTACGGTGAAGGCGCCAATTTCAGGGTTAAGGCGGGTGAGGCGGTGGCCTTTTATGACGTTAATCTGCGTGATTACGAGATCTACGGTCTGGCGGAAGAGGACGATTTTGACCGCTATGCGGTGGCGCGCGATCAGCGCTGGGAACAGTCAGTGTCTTTGCAGTACGTTGACGATGACCTGGTCGGCTATGCGGCTCTGGATACCTATGGCAGCTGGGGTGTATCCGCAAGCTATGGTAACGTCTGGTACCCCACAGGTGTCTCTGTTGGCTGGGCACCGTACCGCGATGGTCATTGGATATGGCAGGAACCGTGGGGCTGGACCTGGGTGGACAATGCACCCTGGGGATTCGCACCTTCACACTATGGCCGCTGGGTCTATGTAGGCTACCGTTGGGCATGGGTGCCGGGGCCGCGCCATGTGCGCCCGATTTACGCGCCAGCCGTGGTTGCCTTCGTCGGTGGAAACAATTGGGGCGCATCTATTTCGATCGGTGGCGGTTACCAACCCATAGGCTGGTTTCCGATTGGACCGCGGGAAGTCTACGTTCCGTCCTACCCGGTCAGTCAGCACTATTTCAACCAGGTCAATGTAAACAATACGGTGGTCAACAACACCACCATCACCAACGTCTACAACAACTATTCCAGCGGCACGATCAATGTCAACCAGGTTAACTACGCCAACCGCAATGTTGAAAGCGCCGTCACCGTAGTACCGAGCAATGTATTCGTCAATGCGCAGCCGGTGGCCCCTGCGGTGCTGCGCGTTGACCGCAAAAAGCTCGCGACCGGTGAAACGATGCGTATCGCGCCGATTGCCCCCAGCGAACGCAGCGTGATCGGTGCGAGTAAAGCGGCGAAGGTTCGCCCGGCGAATCAAAACTATGATCGTCCGGTGGTGGTGCACAATGCGCCGCCGCCAGCCGAGCAGCCCTTTGCCAAGCGCGACGACCTGTTGCAGAAAAATCCAGGACAGCCGGTAAGCGCCAGTCCCATTGAAGCTGCCCAGGGAAAAGAGAGTAAACCGGCCAGGAACGTGCTTGTTGTCAGCGATCAGCAGGCTGTTGTTGATGCCCGCGTGGAGGCAACAGGTCGCAAGAGCAAGTCCGGCAAGACGGAACAACTCGATCGTGCGGTGCAAGCCCACAAGGCGCCTCAGCCCGGTAAGGGCAAGGCAGCACAAGGCACGCAGCAGCAAAAAGTCGACGTCGACCAACAAGCGGCTCAAAAGCTGCAACAGCAGGCCGATGCCGACCAGCAAACCGCACAACAGCAGCAACAACAGGCTGACGCAGACAGGCGGGCGGCACAACAGCAGCAACAGCAGGCCGATGCCGACCAGCAAACCGCACAACAGCAGCAACAGCAGCAACAGCAGCTTGACGCGGACCGGCGGGCAGCTCAACAGCAGCAGGCTGACGCAGACAGGCAAACCCTACAACGGCAGCAACAACAGGCCGATGCC